>JBFJKO010000057.1:0-11225 GCA_041634935.1 Nocardioides sp. | reverse complement strand
CCGACCCGTCCCACGTCCTGCACCCGGGAGGTCCACGCTCATGAGCCACCGCGCCGAGCCGGCGATCGACGTCCAGGGCCTGACCAAGCGGTTCGGCGACTTCGTCGCGGTCGACGACCTCGACCTGAGCGTGGCGCGGGGCGAGGTGTTCGGCTTCCTCGGACCCAACGGGTCGGGCAAGTCGACGACGATCCGCACCTTCCTCGACCAGATCCGCCCCACCGCCGGCTCGGTGCGGATCTTCGGTCTCGACTCGACCCGTGACTCGCTCGAGGTCCGGGCCCGGGTCGGCTACGTGCCCGGCGACCTCGCCCTCTACCCGCGCCTGACCGGTCGGCAGGTGCTCGACTACTTCGCGCGGCTGCGTGGTGGCGTCGACCAGCGCTACCTCGACGAGCTCGTCACGCGGCTGGGGGCCGAGCTCGACAAGAAGATCTCGGAGTGCTCCACCGGCAACCGTCAGAAGATCGGCCTCGTCCAGGCCTTCATGCACCGGCCCGACCTGCTCGTGCTCGACGAGCCCAGCAGCGGCCTCGACCCACTCGTCCAGCAGGAGCTGCACGCCCTCATCGGCGAGGCCCGCGACGAGGGCCGCACGGTCTTCCTCTCCACGCACACCCTCTCGGTGGTCGAGCGGGTCGCCGACCGGGTCGGCATCATCCGTCACGGCAGGCTCACCGCCGTCGAGACCATCCAGGAGCTCAGGCGCAAGGCGATCCGGCGACTCGAGATGGAGTTCGCCGAGGCGCCGCCTGCCGAGCTCTTCACCCCGCTGGACGGCGTGCGCGACGTGCGCGTCGAGCGCTCCCGGGTCGAGGTCGACTTCGATGGTTCGATCAACCCGATCCTGGCCGCCGCCATGTCGCACGAGCTGCTCGACCTGCACACCGCGGACGCCGACCTCGAGGAGATCTTCCTGGCCTACTACGAGGACGACCAGCCGGAGCAGGACGCCGTCGCGGAGCAGCGCCGAGCGACCGCGGACGGCGGCGAGGCAGGTCGGTCGCGGGGGCGACATGCGCGCTGAGATGGTGCGTCACGAGGCAGAGGCCCGCCGCGGCTCCGCGTCGGTGCTCGCCGCCGCCCTGGCCGTGCTCGCCTTCGCCGCCCTCGGGGCCGCCGCCGGGATGGAGCAGACCGTCGCGGACCTTTCCGAGGCCTTCCCCGAGGCGCTGACGGCGTTCATCCCGGCCGACGTGCCGGGTGGCTACGTCGTCGGCGAGGTCTTCCACCTCATCGCACCGCTGGCACTCGTGTCGTACGCCGTCATGTCGGGCGCGTCGATGCTCGCGGGGGAGGAGGAGCGGGGGACGATGGCGGTCCTGGCCTCGCTCCCCGTCAGTCGGGGCGGGGTCCTCGCGGCCAAGGCGGTCGCCCTGCTCGGCGTGCTGGTGGCGATCGCCGTCTCCTTCGTGCTCGTGGTGATGCTGGCCGAGGTGCTGCTCGACATCGGGCTCGACCTCGCCAACACCGCCGCGGCCGGCGTGCACCTCGTGGCGCTGGCGACCTTCTACGGAGCCGTCTCGTTCCTGGTGGGCGCCCTCACCGGGCGACCCTCGCTGGCCTCGGGGATCACCGGCGCGCTCGCCGTGGCGTCGTACGTCGCCGACTCGATGCTGCCGCTCGCCCGGCTCGACCACCTCACGTGGCTGAGCCCGTGGCACTACTACTCCGAGCCCGAGCCGCTCATCAACGGCCTCGACCTGCCGTCGCTGCTCGTCCTGGTGGTGCTCGCCGTCGGTGCCGGGCTGGTCGCCCGGGCCTGCTACGCCCGACGTGACCTGAGGGGCTGACGATGGCCGGTCAGGGCAGCGCCTTCATGACGGTGTTCCGTCAGAGCGTGCTCGACCGCTGGGTGGTGCCGCTGGTCATCGGAGCACTGATGGTGGGCATGGGCCTGCTCACCGGAGGGCTGTGGCCCTCCCTCGAGTCGACCATGAAGGACCTGCCCGGCTCGCTCAACGAGCTGGGCAAGGTGCTCGCCGGCTCCGACATGACCACGGGAGCGGGTTGGGCCAACGCCGAGATCGTGTCGATGGTGGCCCCGATGGGCGTGATCGCGGTCGCGATCATGGCGGTGCTGCGCGGGCTCCCGGGGGAGGAGGAGTCGAAGGTCCTCGGTGCCGTCCTGTCGGCGCCGGTGGCCCGCTCGACCTTCCTCTGGGCCAAGACCGCGGCGATGGTGGTCCAGGTCGTCGTGGCGTCGCTGTCCGTCGCCCTGGGCCTGGTCGTCGGTTCGCTCGTCGGTGGGCTGGGGCTCACGGCCGCGGGTGTGGTCGGCGTCACCCTGCACGTCGCGCTCCTCGGCGTCCTCTTCGGAGCGGTCGCGGCGGCGGTCGGCGCGGCCACCGGGGTACGACGCCTGACGATGGGGGTGACGGCCGGCGCGGCCACCGTGGCGTTCGTGGCGTGGATCGTCGTGCCTCTGGTCGACGCGATCGACGGGTGGGTCCGGCTGAGCCCCTGGTACTACTTCAACTCCACGGTGCCCCTGGTCAACGGGCCCGACCCCTCCCACCTGCTCGTCCTCGCCGTCGCCTCCCTCGCGTGGTGCCTGGTCGCCGTCGTCCTCCTCGGACGCCGCGACCTCAAGGGGTGAGGTCAGCAGGGCCGGCACCGGACCTGCGACGATCGCCGGGACCCGGACCACAGGAGGACTGCATGCAACCCGACGAGCGCCCGAACGACCGAGGGGGGCCCACACGCGAAGCCGTGTTCGGCGCCGGAGTGATCTGGTCCTCGAGGTGGACGCTGCGGTGGCTGATCATCGCGCTGGGCTTCTTCCTGATGGCCTACCTGGTCGCCCAGGTGTGGAGCATCCTGCTGCCCGTCCTCCTCGCGCTGATCCTCACCACCGTGCTGCAGCCGAGTGCCGGCTGGTTGGCGAGCCGCGCGCACCTGGGGAGGACGGGCGCGGCAGCCGTCATGGTGGTCGGCTTCGTCGGGGTGCTGGCGCTGGGGGTCCTGTTCCTGGCCCCGTCGGTGAGCACCCAGGTCGTCGAGATCGCCGACAGTGCGTCCGAGGGGCTGTCCCGGCTCAGGATGCAGTTCGCCGACAGCGACCTGGTGACCCAGGAGCAGGTCGACTCCTTCGTCGGCTCGATCCAGGACCGGTTGAGCTCGAGCGCCGAGAGCATCGCCTCCGGCGTCCTGGTCGGGGTGAGCGCGGCGACCACGGTGCTCATCAACGCCCTGCTCACGCTGATCCTCACCTTCTTCTTCCTCAAGGACGGTCACGCCTTCCTGCCGTGGCTGCGCGGGCTGCTCGGCCCGCGTGCCGGCCTCCACGTCGGTGAGGTGGCCTCACGCTCGTGGGACACCTTGGGTGGCTTCGTCCGCACCCAGGCGCTAGTGGGGTTCATCGACGCCGCCCTGATCGGCCTCGGGCTCGTCGTGCTCGGTGTGCCGCTGGCCCTGCCGCTGGCCGTGCTCACCTTCGTCGCGGCGTTCGCGCCGATCATCGGCGCCATCGTGATCGGGGTGCTCGCGGTGCTCGTGGCGCTGGTCAGCCAGGGCTACGTCGCCGCGCTGGTCGTGCTCGGCCTGGTGCTGCTCGTCCAGCAGCTCGAGGGCAACGTCCTGCTGCCGTGGCTGCAGGGTCGGACCCTCCGGCTGCACGCCGCGGTCGTGCTGCTCACGATCGTGCTGGGCTCGACGCTGTTCGGTGTCGCCGGCGCCTTCCTGTCGGTGCCGGCGGTCGCGGTCGCCACGGTGGTCCTGCGCTACCTCAACGACCAGGTCGCCGAGCGCGCCGGTGAGCCTGCGGAGGCGGCTGCGTCACCCGACGGGTCCCCGGCGCCCGACCCGGACGAGTCGGCGCAGGAGTCACCGGCCTGACCCGGCACCCACGATGGTCGTACGGGGCTGGAAGGCCACCCAGGCGAACCAGAACGTGTCCAGGTGCTCGACGGCCTCGAGCTGGGAGCCGGCCAGCGGCCCGCTGACGGCGCGGCCGAAGGCGTTCCACGTCGAGTCCGTGTCGTCGCGGATGTCGCCCCGGCCGTCGCGGCGGAAGGTCAGCACCCGGTC
The DNA here is from genome assembly GCA_041634935.1 of Nocardioides sp. Classification (GTDB taxonomy): domain Bacteria; phylum Actinomycetota; class Actinomycetes; order Propionibacteriales; family Nocardioidaceae; genus Nocardioides. The sequence continues at coordinate 7,196 of JBFJKO010000057.1, read as the reverse complement.
GCGCAACCGAGGGTCGAAGGTCGCGACGGTGCCGATCTCGGCCCCGTCGGCCAGCTCGGCGGTGTCGAGCGCGCTGGTCTGGCCGTCCAGGTGCCAGACCGTCACCGGAGCCCCGTCGACCTCGACCTCCACGACCCCGCGCTCGGCCGCCTCGGCCCGGGTGACCGCCACCGCGTCGTCGTCCGAGCCCAGGCCGATCACGCGGGTCTTGGCCTCGAGCCGCTCGTCGGCCTCGGCCGGGTCGCCCGGCAGCGGGAAGAGCGGCTCCGTCCCGGGCTCGTCGTAGCCGGGGTAGGGGTTGCGCCCGTAGTCGCGCTCGTGACCGGTGTTGCGGTTGAGCACCAGCGCGTCGGGGTGTGCCTCGCGGAACTGGTCCCACCCGACGGTGCCGAGCGGGATGCTCTCCAGCGTCAGTCCGGTGCGCACGCCCACCGACGCGATCCCGGTGAGCTGGGGCCACAGCGACTCGGTCGCGCGGTCGTACATGACGAGGTTGTCGGCATACAGGTAGCCGGAGACGCCGAACGTGGTCTCCTCGCCCTCGACCGTGCGTTCGAAGGCCACGCCGGAGTTGCACAGCGGGCAGTAGGTCACCGCGACCGGTACGCCGCCGACGGTGTCGTTGACGATCTCGTGCCAGGTCATCACCCGTAGGGGATAGCCCCGGGTCTCGCCCCCGAGCGTGAGGCTGAGGAGCGGCTCGTCGGCCTCGAGCCAGTCGACGGCGTCGGCACGGTCGAAGCGGGGCTGGTCGAGCGCCGGGATGCCGTCGGGAGGCGGACCTCCGGTGAGCAGGTCGTCGAGGTCGATCAGCGGAGTCGGGAGGGACTCGTCGAGCGGGTCGTCGAGTGCGGAGGCGCCCGTCAGCCGTTCGGGGTCCCGGGCGTCGGGCACGTCGGGGTCGGTCCCGCAGCCCACGAGCGCGAGCGTCAGCGTCGCGACGACGGAACCGACGAGCAGGCGCACGACGTCAGCCGTCGACGAGCGAGGAGACGGTCGAGACCAGGGCGTCGGGGTCCAGGAAGCCGGAGGCCTGGGGCTCGCCGGCAGCGTCGAGGACGACGTAGGTGCTCTGGGCGGTCACCTCGAAGTGCCGCCATACCGCGCCCTCGGGGTCGGACAGGAGGGTGACGTCGTCCGAGACGGTGCCGGCGAACTCGGCGATCGCCTCGGGGTCGTCCAGCGCGCCGACGCCCACCACGGCGACGTCGTCGCCGAACTGCTCGGTGAGGTCACCGATGCCGGAGACCTGGGCCCGGCAGGTGGCGCACCACGGGGCCCAGAACCAGAAGACGGTGGGCTTGCCGGCCACGCTGGCGCCCTCGAACGCCTCGCCCCCGACGGTCGTGGCCGAGAACTGCAGGCTCGCGGGCACCGCGGTGGGGGCGCTCGCGTCGGTGGGACCGGTCGTCGGGTCGGGCTCCGCAGCGGCGGCGGGCTCGGAGGTCGTGACGGAGGCGTCCGTCGCGGTGGTCTCGGTCTCGGCGGCACAGGCGCCGAGCACCAGGGCCGAGGTGGCCGACAGGGCGACGAGTCCGCGCAGCGTCCGGCTCGGCGTCGTCCGGGACCGCGGGAGGAGACTCATGGTTCAAACCTACTCCGCGCCTGTGCACGGGCGGACGTGGCGAAGGCCTGGTGGGTCATCCCACCGGATGGTCTGCCGCGGGGCCAGGGCTAGTAGGAAGAGGGGATGCCCCACGACCCCCACGACCACCTCGTCCGCGTGCGCGGCGCGCGCGAGCACAACCTGAAGAACGTCGACGTCGACGTGCCTCGCGACGCGATGGTCGTCTTCACCGGGGTGTCCGGGTCCGGCAAGTCGTCGCTGGCGTTCGGGACGCTGTACGCCGAGGCCCAGCGCCGCTACTTCGAGTCGGTGGCGCCCTACGCGCGCCGGCTGCTCCAGCAGGTCGGCGCCCCGCACGTGCAGGAGATCACCGGCCTCCCCCCGGCCGTGGCTCTGCAGCAGCGTCGCGGCGCGGCCAGCTCGCGCTCGACGGTCGGCACCCTGACCACCCTGTCCAACCTCGTGCGGATGCTCTACTCCCGCGCCGGCACCTACCCGGAGGGCGCGCCGCGGCTGGAGGCCGAGGCCTTCTCGCCCAACACCGCGGCCGGGGCGTGCCCCGAGTGCCACGGCCTCGGGGAGGTGCACGACGTCGCCGAGGACCTGCTGGTCCCCGACGAGACGCTCAGCATCCGCGAGGGCGCGATCGCGTCGTGGCCGGGCGCCTGGCAGGGCAAGAACCTGCTGCGGATCGTCAAGGCCGTGGGCATCGACGTGGAGCGGCCCTGGCGCGAGCTCAGCCGCGAGGACCGCGACTGGCTGCTCTACACCGACGAGCAGCCCCGCGTGCTGATCGACCGTCGCGGGGAGGCCGACGACTCGACCGGGCGCGACTACCACGGCACGTTCTGGAGCGCCCGCAAGCACGTGCGCCACACCCTGGCCGACACCAAGAGCCAGATGATGCGCGACAAGGCGATGCGCTTCGTGCGCAGCGGCGTCTGCGGTGCCTGCGCGGGCACCGGCCTCCAGCCGGCGTCGCTCGAGGTGACGTTCGGCGGGCTCACGATCGCCGAGGCCAACGCGCTGTCGTTCGTCGACCTGGTCGCCCTGCTGCGCCCGGTCGCCGAGCTCACCGAGGCCGCGGCCGCGACGTCGTCGGCCGACTCCGGCGAGGGCACCGAGGTCGCGGTGCGGCTGAGCGCCGACCTCGTGGCCCGCATCGAGGTGCTGCTCGACCTCGGCCTGGGCTACCTCGCGCTCGGCCGCAGCTCGACGACGCTGTCGCCGGGGGAGGCGCAGCGCCTGCGGATCGCCACCCAGCTGCGCTCGGGGCTCTTCGGGGTCGTCTACGTGCTCGACGAGCCGTCGGCGGGCCTGCACCCGGCCGACGCCGAGCCGCTGCTCGACGTGCTCGACCAGCTGCTGGGGTCGGGCAACTCGCTCTTCGTGGTCGAGCACGACCTCGACGTCGTACGGCGGGCCGACTGGATCGTCGATCTCGGTCCCGGAGCCGGCGAGGGCGGCGGCGAGGTGCTCTACTCCGGCCCGGTGCCGGGCCTCGCGGAGGTGGAGGCGTCGGTGACCGCCACGCATCTCTTCGGGCGCGCCGAGCCGCTCGAGCGGCCCCGCCGGGAGCCGCACGGCTGGCTGCACCTGCGTGGGATCTCGCGCCACAACCTCGACGACCTCTCGGTCGACGTGCCGCTGTGCGTCCTGACCGCCGTCACGGGGGTGTCGGGCTCGGGCAAGTCGACGTTGGTGACCCAGGTGCTGGCCGAGCTCGTGCGCCGGCACCTCGGACAGGCGCCCGACGACCCGGACGAGACGGCGCTCGAGGTCGACGTCGACGACGCCACCGGGCTCGAGGCGTTCGACCGGCTGGTCCGCGTCGACCAACGACCCATCGGGCGCACCCCGCGCTCGAACCTCGCCACCTACACCGGTCTCTTCGACGCGGTGCGCAAGACCTATGCCGCCACCCCGGAGGCCCGCGAACGCGGGTACGGCGCCGGACGCTTCTCCTTCAACGTCGCCGAGGGCCGCTGCGAGACCTGCCAGGGCGAGGGGTCGGTCTCGGTCGAGCTGCTCTTCCTGCCCGGCACCTACGCCGCCTGCCCGACGTGCCGCGGTGCGCGCTACAACGCCGAGACCCTCGAGATCACCTACCGCGGCCGCAACGTGGCCCAGGTGCTCGAGCTGTCGGTCGACGAGGCCGCCGAGGTCCTCGCCGACGTGCCGGCGGCCGCCCGCAGCCTCCGCACGCTCCGCGAGGTCGGCCTGGGCTACCTCCGGCTCGGGCAGCCGGCCACCGAGCTGAGCGGGGGCGAGGCGCAGCGCATCAAGCTCGCCACCGAGCTGCAGCGCGCCCGGCGCGGCCACGCGCTCTACCTGCTCGACGAGCCCACCGCCGGGCTGCACCCGGCCGACACCGCCCTGCTCGTGCGCCAGCTGCACCGGCTCGTGGACGCCGGCAACACGGTGGTGCTCGTCGAGCACGACCTCGACACGATCGCGAGCGCCGACTGGGTCATCGACCTCGGACCGGGCGGGGGTGACCGGGGTGGCGCGGTCGTCGCCACCGGGACCCCGGAGGACGTCGCCGCGAGCGCGGACAGCGCGACGGCGTCGTACCTCGCGACGAGGCTGTGACGGGACCGTGACGAGGGGCGGCACCCCGGGAACGAGTCGAGCCCCCGGCCTGCGTGCAGGCCGGGGGCTCGATCATCAGGGTGAGTAACGGGACTTGAACCCGCGACATCCGCCACCACAAGGCGGCGCTCTACCAGCTGAGCTATACCCACCAGGGCTGGTCCCGTAGGACCGGATGAAGTGTAGACGGATCAGGCCCCGGGTGCAGAATCGGACCCGGTCAGACCGGTCAGGGCGCCGCCGTGGCGCGAGGCCGCGTCGCGGGCGATCGCGCTCTCCGGGCCGGGCGCGGGCACGAAGACGGTGTCGCGGTAGTAGCGGAGCTCCTCGATGCTCTCCTGGATGTCGGCCAGCGCGCGGTGGTTGCCCCGCTTGGTCGGGGAGGCGAAGTAGGCGCGCGGGAACCAGTGCCGCGACAGCTCCTTGATGGAGGAGACGTCGACGATCCGGTAGTGCAGGAACGCGTCGAGCTCGTGCATGTCGCGGGCGAGGAACGCGCGGTCGGTGGCGACGCTGTTGCCCGCGAGTGGCGGGCGGCTGTCGGCGGGGCAGTGCTCGCGGAGGTAGGCCATCACCTCGAGCTCGGCCTCGGCGAGGGTCATCCCGTCCTCGAGCTCGTCGATCAGGCCCGAGGTCTCGTGCATCGTGCGCACGAACGGGATCATCTGCTCCAGCGCCTCCGGCGGCGGCTTGATGATGAGGTCGACGCCCTCCCCGAGGACGTTGAGGTCGAAGTCGGTGACGAGGGCTGCGACCTCGACCAGGGCGTCGGCGCCCAGGTCGAGCCCGGTCATCTCGCAGTCGATCCAGACAAGGCGGTCGTTGGTGCTCACGCGTCGACCCTAGGGCACCGCGGTCAGGCCGCTGACTCCTCCGCAGGCCGCGGGGGGTGTCCGGCCGCCCCGTAGCATCGCCCGCATGAGCTCGAAGTCCGCCAAGCAGGCGAAGGCCCAGGCGCGCACCGATCGTGCTGCTCAGATGCGCGCCGAGGCCGAGCGTGCACGCCGGGCGGCCGTCGTCCAGCGGGTGGCGATCGTGGGCGCCGTGGTGCTCGCCGTGGTCGTGGCGGCGGTGTTCATCGCCTCGCGCGACGGTTCCGACGTGGTCGCCTCCGAAGCCGGGTCCAGCGACTACGGCCTCGTGGTCGGTGACCCGGACGCCCCGCACGAGATCGTGGTCTACGAGGACTTCCTCTGCCCCGTCTGCGGGGTCTTCGAGGAGGAGGCCGGCGAGATGCTGAGCGAGGTCGCCGCGGCCGGCGACGCGGTGGTCGACTACCGGGCGATCGCCTTCCTCACCCGCTTCGGTGACTACTCCGCCGACGCGGTGAACGCCCTCCTGGTCGTGCAGGAGACTTCCGGCGACGAGGTCGCCAAGCGCTTCCACGACCTGCTCTTCGCCGACCAGCCCGAGGAGAGCGGCCCGTTCCCCGACGACGACTGGCTGGTGGCCAAGGCCGTCGAGGCCGGTGCCGACGAGGTCGCGGTGCGTCCGGGCATCGAGGACGGCGCCCGTCTCGCCGACGTCGAGACCGCCACCGAGGAGGCATCGGAGGCGGGCGTGCGCGGCACGCCGACCGTGCTGCTCGACGGCGTCGTCTTCGAGGACGGCGACACCTGGGAGGAGCGGGCCGCCAACCTCCGCGAGGCGGTCTCGTGACGAACGACCCCGCGAACCTCCCGGACCTGTCGGCGTTCGTCCGCGGCCTGCCGAAGGCCGAGCTGCACGTGCACCACGTGGGCTCGGCGTCGCCGCGCATCGTGAGCGAGCTCGCGCAGCGTCACCCCGGCACGGTGCCGGGCGACCTCGACGAGCTGAAGGCGTTCTACGAGTTCCGCGACTTCGCGCACTTCATCGACGTCTACCTCGCCGTGGTGGCCCTGATCCGCACCCCCGACGACGTCCGCTACCTCACCTACGAGGTGGCCCGCGAGCTCGCGACCGAGCAGCAGGTCCGGTACGCCGAGCTGACCTGCACGCCGTACACGTCGGTGCAGGCGGGGCTCACGATCGAGGGCTACACCGAGGCCATCGAGGACGCGCGCGTCGCGGCCGAGCGCGACTTCGGGCTCACCCTGCGCTGGATCTACGACATCCCCGGCGAGTCCGGGATCCCCGCCGCCGACACCACGCTGGCCTACGCGCTGGACCACGGACCGGAGGCGCTGGTCGGGTTCGGCCTCGGTGGACCCGAGATCGGGGTGCCCCGCCCGCAGTTCGCGCCACACTTCGACGCCGCCCGGGCCGCCGGGCTGCGCTCGGTGCCGCACGCCGGTGAGACGACCGGACCGGAGACGATCTGGGACGCGCTGCGGCTGCTCGGCGCCGAGCGCATCGGTCACGGCACCTCGGCGGTGGGTGACCCCACGCTGCTGGCGCACCTGGCCGAGCACCGGATCCCCCTGGAGGTCTGTCCGTCGTCCAACGTCGCGACCCGTGCCGTCGCCACCCTCGACGAGCACCCGCTGCGCGAGCTCGTCGACGCCGGGGTCGTGGTGACCATCAACTCCGACGACCCGCCCATGTTCGGCACGACGCTCAACCAGGAGTACGAGATCGCCGCCGACCTGCTCTCCCTCGACGAGGCCGGCCTGGCCGACCTCGCGCGGGCCGCCGTGCACGCGTCCTACGCACCCGACGACGTGCGCCGCTCGCTGCTCGACGAGATCGCCGCCTACGCGGACCTACACGGAGGGTCCTGACGTCCCGACCGACGACGGGGCCGAGCACAGGGACGACGACGTCGACTCGAGGTAGTGCTCGAAGGGCGTGTGGAAGTGCGCCAGCACGCGCCCCGACAGGGGGGAGGCCCCCTCGGGGTCGTCCGGGGAGGGCCGCACCTGGCTCACGTGGGCCCGGATGGCGGCCGCCTTCTGCTCCTGACGGTCCTCGTCGAGCTCGAGGCACACCGTGTCGGGCCAGGGGAGGTCCTCGGGACGCTGGTGGGTCCAGGCGAGCACGGGGTACTCGAGCAGGCGGGCGCCGCTCGCCAACGCCGCACGGGCGGCTGCGCGACCGGCGGCGTCGTGGTCGGGGT
>JBFJKO010000056.1:0-11240 GCA_041634935.1 Nocardioides sp. | reverse complement strand
GTCTGCGCAGACAGCCTCAGCGCGCGAGCCAGAGGCCGCGCAGCCGGCCGACCTCGCGCATGCGACGCTCGGCCAGGCGGTCGGCGGCCGTGGCCGCGGGGACGCCGTCCGAGGCTGCGAGCTCGAAGACCCGGCGCGTGGTGTCGTAGATGCCGTCGGCGCGCTGCTTGGCGCGCTCGAACGAGAACCCCTCGAGCTCGTCGGCGACCTGGATCAGGCCACCGGCGTTGACGCAGTAGTCGGGGGCGTAGGTGATCTGGCGTGCCGCCAGGGCCTTCTCGACGCCCGGGTGGGCCAGCTGGTTGTTGGCCGCCCCGCAGACGACGCTCGCACTCAGCGTCTCCACCACCTCGTCGGTCAGGGCGTGGCCCAGCGCGCAGGGGGCGTAGACGTCCAGCGGGCCGGCGAGCAGCTCGTCGGTGGAGTCGACGACCTCGATCTCGGGGTGCTCCTCGCGCAGGCGCTCGACCGCCGGTGCCCACACGTCGGTGACGACGACGCGCGCGCCGCTGTCGAGCAGGTGGCCGACCAGGTGGCGTCCGACCTTGCCCACGCCGGCCACGCCCACGCGCCGTCCGCCCAGGGTGGCGCCGTCGCCCCATGCCGCCTCCGCGGCGGCCTGCATGCCGCGGAAGACGCCGTACGCCGTCAGCACCGAGCTGTCGCCGGCGCCGCCGTTGGCGACGGTGCGACCGGTGACGAACGACGACTCACGGGCCACGTGGTCCATGTCGGCGGAGTAGGTGCCCACGTCGCAGGCGGTGTAGTAGCGCCCGTTGAGCGACTGCACGAAGCGGCCGTAGGCGCGCAGCAGGGCCTCGGACTTCAGCGAGGTCGGGTCGCCGATGATGACGGCCTTGCCGCCGCCGAGGTCCAGGCCGGCCAGGGCCGCCTTGTAGGACATCCCGCGGGAGAGGTCCAGCACGTCGGCCACCGCGTCCGCCGTCGAGGCGTAGGGGTGGAAGCGGGTGCCGCCGAGGGCCGGGCCGAGGGCCGTCGAGTGGATCGCGACGATGGCCTGCAGGCCGGTCGCGGGGTCGTTGCAGAAGACGACCTGCTCGTGCTCGGCGGCCGCCTCGAAGACGTCGGGCTCGAGGCGGGGTGCGGTGGGTGCGTTCATCGGAGGTTGTCCGTTCGTTCGGTCGGGCGACCACGCGGGTGGGTGGTCTCGGGCGATCCGCAGGGGTGACGCGGATCACCGCCGATCCTACGGGGCCTCGCCCTGCCTCGTGGCCTCCGCGTCGCCCGGGGCCGCCCGCAGGGCCTCCACGCCATCCGACACGGCCGTCTCGAGGAGCGCGATGGCGCCCGTGGAGCCCGGCTCGTCCCCGCGCAGGGCGGCCTCCTCGACGCGTGAGGCACGGACGCCGACGCGGGTGAGGCCGAGGTTGAGGGCGCTGCCCTTGAGCTGGTGCGCGACGGCGGAGACGGTCTCGAGGTCGTCGTCGTCCCGCGCGGCGCGCAGCGACGCCAGGGTGTCGTCGATGCGGGAGAGGAAGGAGCTGCGGGTGCGTTCGAAGAAGCTGACGCCGTCGCGCACGAGCTCGCGCAGCATCTGCACCCGCTCGGGGTCGAGGTCCGGGTCGAGGTCGTGGAGCCGGGACGCGCGTGCGAGGTCGCCCACGGCCCGGCCCGGGACGGTGGCCGCTCCGGGCTCCCGGGCGGTCGCGGCCCAGTGCTCGACCACGCGGGTGAGGGCGGTGGGGTCGACCGGCTTGGTGAGGAAGTCGTCCATCCCGACCGCGAGGCAGCGCTCCCGCTCACCCGCGAGGGCCGAGGCCGTCATCGCGATGATCGGCACCCGTGCGCCCTGCTCGCGCGACCGGATGATCTCGGTGGCGTCGTAGCCGTCGAGCCGCGGCATCCGGCAGTCCATCAGCACCAGGTCGAAGGCGTGACCGGGGGCGAGGGCCTCCACGGCTTCCTCCCCGTTGGCCGCGACCTTGCTGCGGCAGCCCAGGTTGTCGAGGAGGCCCTGGGCGACCAGCTGGTTGACCACGTTGTCCTCGACCACGAGCACGTCGAGGTCGAGCGGCTCGTGGGCCGTGGTGGCCTCCCGCCAGGCGCCGTGAGCCGCCGGTTCGTCGTCGGCGCAACGTGAGGCCACGAGGACGGCGTCGTGGAGCTCGGAGGCGCGCACCGGCTTGTTGACGATGCAGCAGAAGCCCTCCGAGAGGGCGCGGTCGAGCGTGACGGACGGGTCGTCCGACAGCAGTACCACCGGGAGGTCGTCGAGATCGCCGGCCGCGGCCAGCGTGCGACCGAGGGTCAGGCCGTCGACGTCCGGCATGTAGAGGTCGACGAACACCAGGTCGAACGGCGCCGAGGTGTCGGACGGCGTCAGCAGCAGCTCCGTGGCTGCCTCGGCGGAGGTCACCGTGCTCACGGTCAGGCCCCAGTCGGTCAGCTGTCGGGCCAGGGCTGCGGAGGCGCTGGCGTTGTCGTCCACCACGAGCACGTTCCTGGGTGCCAGGGCACTCAGGACCGGAGCCTGCTCCGGCGCCGGCTCCACGGGCACGACGAACCAGAAGCGGCTGCCGCCGCCCGGCAGTTCGTCGGCCCCGATGCTGCCGCCCATGTCACGCACGAGTCGCCGCGAGATGGCCAGGCCCAGTCCGGTGCCCCCGTGGCGCCGCGTGGTGGAGCGGTCGGCCTGGGTGAAGGCCTCGAAGAGCGCTGCGGCGTCGGCGCCGATGCCGATGCCGGTGTCGCGCACCTCGCCGCGCAGCAGCAGCCGGTCGGGCTGTGTCGACGGGTCCAGGGTGAGCTCGACGACGACCTCGCCCCGGTCGGTGAACTTCACCGCGTTGGAGGCCAGGTTGGTCAGCACCTGGCCGAGTCTCACGCGGTCGCCGACGAGGGTCGCGGGGACGGCCGGGTCGCTGGTGAGCACCAGCTCGAGCCGCTTCTCCTGGGCGGGAGGGGAGACGATCGTGGCGATCTGGTCGAGCAGGGGAGCCACCTCGAACGGCGCGTGCTCGAGCTCGACCGCGCCGGCCTCGATCTTCGACAGGTCGAGGATGTCGGTCAGCAGGGCGAGCAGCGTCGAGCCGGCGCCGCGCAGCCCCTCGGCCAGACGGCGCTGGTGGGAGTCGAGCTCGGTGCGCAGGAGCAGGTCGTTGAGCCCGATGACGCCGTTCATCGGGGTGCGGATCTCGTGGCTCATGGTGGCGAGGAACGCCGACTTGTGCGCCGAGGCGGCGAGGGCCTCGTCGCGGGCCGCGGCGAGCTCGACGGCCGCCTGCTCCCGCTCCGCGACGCGCGCCAGCGTCATGGCGACCTGCGCCAGGAGCTCGCGCACCGGTGGGTCGAGCTCGACCTCGCCCTCGAGCTCGATGAGGAAGGCGGTACGTCCCTCCGACTTCAGGGGCAGCCACACCCGCGTGGTCCCGGGAGCGGAGCCCGGCCCGCTGCTCAGCTCGCCGTCGGTCCACGCGTCGAGGCCGGCGACGTGGTGCGGAGCGGGCGCGGGTCGGCCGTCGGTCGAGACGTCGTGGAGCAGGACCGGGTTCCCGTGGCCCTCGGCGCGCCCCCACACGGTGCGCGCGACCCAGTCGTCGAAGTCGTGCAGCGCCTGCTGGGCGCGTCCGAGGGCGTCGTCGAGGGTGTCGGAGCGGTTGGCGGCCTCGGCGATGCTGCTGAGCAGCCCGAGGCGCCGACGGGCCTCCGCGGCGTCGAGCGCGGCGCAGCGGAGGTCGGTGATGTCCTGGCAGGTGCCGTGCAGCCGCAGTGGGACACCCTTGTCGTCGACCTCGACGCGGCCGCCCGCGCGGATCCAGCGCATCTCGTCCTGAGCCGTGAGGATGCGGCCCTCGTAGGAGAAGTCGGTCCCGTCGCGGACGGCGCCCGCCACCATGTCCTGCACCCAGTCGCGCTCGTCGGGATGGGTGCGCTCGAAGACCCAGTCGTAGGTGACCTCGAGGTCGCCCTCGGAGGACCCGTAGATCCGATGGAGCTCGTTCGACCAACTGATGTGGCCGGTGGTGAGATCCCAGGTCCAGCTGCCGAGGTGCGCGATCGCCTGCGCGGATTCCAGCTCGGTCTCACGCTCGCTGAGCCGGTCGAGCAGCTCGCGCCGCTCGGTGTGCTCGGTCAGGCGGTGGAGGTAGCCGACGAGCGTCCCGTGCTCGTCGTGGTACGGCGCCCAGCTCACCAGCGTCCACACGCGGGCGCCGTCGGGGCGCACGATGAACACCTCGTCGTTCTGGCCGCCGGGGTGCCCGGACCGCATGTCCTCGAGGTGACGCGCGAGGTCCAGTCGGCCCTGAGCGTCGGTGATCTCGAAGAGCGAGTCGCGGGTGAGTGCAGAAGGATCGCGACCGAGGAGCTCGGCGAGGCGCGCGTTGCCGTAGAGCGTGGAGCCGTCGAGCCCGAGCAGCCAGAGTGCGTCTGGGGTCGCCGACAGCAGTCGGCGTGCGAACGCGTCGTCCATCAGGTCACCTCGGCAACATCATCACCCGTGACCGGTCCACTTCGGGGGGAGAACCGCGCAATAGGACACAACAGCCCCCCCGCAGGTGCGGAGGGGCTGGTCGCGTCGAACGAAGGCTCAGTTGCCGGAGACGGCCTTCTTCAGACCCGAGCCGGCCTTGAACGCCGGAGCGGTGCTGGCGGCGATCTGCATGGTCTCGCCGGTCTGGGGGTTGCGGCCCTCACGAGCCGAGCGCTCACGGGTCTCGAAGGTGCCGAAGCCCGGGAGGGTGACCTTCTCGCCCTTCGCGAGCGTGGCGGTGATCGTGTCGAGCACGGCGCTCAGGGCCTGGTCGGCCTGGGCTCCGCTGAGGCCCGTCTCGGTTGCAATGGCCTCGCGCAGCTCGGTGCGGTTCATGGGATGGCCTGTCCTCTCAGTCGGTGTATGGGGTAGCAGCGGGGAACGTACCCCACGGCGCCTGACGCCGAGTCAGTGGGCGCGCTGCACGCACACCTCGCCGTGCGTGCCGTAAGCCAGCAACGGCCCGCCGTACGGCGTGGAGTCGAAGCCGATCAGCGACCAATCGGCACGGTGTTCGGACGGCGCGTCGTCCGCCGGCGGGAGGGTCGTCGGCCACGGGATGTTGGAGGGGTAGTCGGCGTCGAGCACCCCGTGCTGGACCAGGTCGAGGTCGAAGACCGGGTAGGTCTGGCGCTCGGTCCGTCGGCTGTCGGGACCGTCGGAGGCCAGCACCCACCAGCGTCCGTCGACCCGGGTGAGGGTGGTGCCCTCGCAGGCCCGGCGTTCGGGCGCAGCAGCCCGCAGGGTCAGGGAGTCGAGGTCCGGGCCGCTCGCGACGACGGGGTGGAAGCGGAACCAGCGCTCGGCGCTGACGAACCCCACCAGCCAGTCGTCGGACCCGTTCCCGGCGCCCTCCTGCCGGACGAGGTGGGGGTCCCAGCGACCGACCGAGGTGAGCCCGGTGGTCGGCAGGTCGAGCGGGACGGTGTCGAGGAGGTGCTGGCCGGTGGAGAGGTCGGCGCTCGAGGTCGCCAGCGTGGTGGTCACGTGCGGGTCGCGCGTGGGGTCGAAGGTGCCCCACGTGCTGGTGGCCACCAGCCAGTGGTCGCCGTCGCGCACGAGGTGGGTCGCGTGATCGCCGTACGCCCCGGGCAGGCCGTCCTGCGGCGGGCGCCGGAAGAACAGGTCGCCACGGTGCGCCAGCGTGGGCAGGACGCCGTCCGCGGGAGGCGTGAACGACCAGACCGACGTGTGCGCGCTGCGGAAGCCGCCCGGACCTGCGCTGGTCGCGGTGAGCAGCACCTCTTCTCCGGGGCCTCCGGGGCCGCCTGCGCCGCCGGGGAAGCGGTACGGCGTTCCGTCGGCGTGCGTCGCCAGCCGGACGTCGCGCAGGCCCAGCTGCCCGAAGACGCCCGAGCGGTCACCCACGCCCTCGAAGCGCGCGAGCCACTCCTCGTCGTGGACGTCGAGGGTGGAGCGTTCGGCGACCAGGTCGACGACCCCGCGCGCCACCCACGTGCCGTGCTCGCGCAGCCACCCGGTGACGAACGGGCCGGTGAGGGTGACCGCGACGGCGTCGGGCGTGCGTCCGGTCGCGTGTCGACGACTCGTGTGGTTGCGCCACTCGCCGCCCTGCGTGACCCGCAGGCTCAGGGTGCGACCGTTCCATCGGGCCGCGAAGGCATCGTCGCCGAACCTCAGCTCGGCGATGCCGGCCGACCCCGGGTCGTCGAGGTCGGCCTCGGCGGCGAGGTAGGGCGCGATCGGAGCGGCGGCGCCCGGCTGGACCAGGGCCACCGGCCGCAACCGGGCCACGGGGGCAAACCTGGGCAGCGCCGGTCCGGGGTCGGGCATGGAGGTCACTCGGTGACCCTAGCCACTGGCCGTCTGCCCCGGAGGAGGTGCGTGCGTGTCTACTCCGACGGCTCGGGCAGGTCGTCGGGGAGGTCGTCGCAGTCGATCTTCGGGTTGACCCCGGCGTAGTTGAGGGGGCCGGCCAGGATCGTGAGCACCGTGTCGCCGGTCTCCTTGCAGGTCAGGTCCTGGTCGTCGCCGAAGTAGCCGCGTTGACCTGCGGCGACCGCGCCGATGACGAGCCAGAGCAGGACGACCAGGGTGACGATTCCGCTTCCTCGTTGCATGTGCCCACCCCACCGCGACGCGCGAAAGTCGACCTCACCCGTAGGGGCGGGCCGGACCAGAGCGTCGGTCGCAGTGGCGGACCGGTCGCACGCAAAGGCCCCCACCGGGATCCGGTGGGGGCCTTCGTGCAGGTCGAGGACCTGCGGTGCCGGTGGCCAGGGGCGGGGTCGAACCGCCGACCTATCACTTTTCAGGCGATCGCTCGTACCAACTGAGCTACCTGGCCAAGCGAGGAGCACGATACATGCCCGCTGCGTTCCCTCACGAATCGGATCCGCCCCGACGGCGGCCGGTGCCGCCGCTCCCGGTGCACGCCGCTTCGTCGCACTGCCGGGTCGCTGGCTAGGATGAGCGCGCGCAGAACGCCGCAGGCCCCCATCGTCTAGCGGCCTAGGACGTCGCCCTTTCACGGCGGTAGCACGGGTTCGAATCCCGTTGGGGGTGCTCCACCAGGCTCGGAGAGTCCCGATTGGGACTCTCCGACGAGCGTGGGTTAGAGTTCCACCGCTCCCGCAAGGGAGATGAAGATGGCCCCGTAGCGCAGTTGGTTAGCGCGCCGCCCTGTCACGGCGGAGGCCGCGGGTTCGAGTCCCGTCGGGGTCGCAGACGAACGCTCCGGATCACTGAGATCCGGAGCGTTCTGCATTTCGGTCTGCGGCACACTGGGGCCATGCCCCTCGAGCTCGACCCTGATGCGTTCGACGCCCTCGTCGACCGGGCGCTCGACACCATCCCCGACGAGATCGCCGCCCTGGTGCACAACGTCGTCGTGCTGGTCGAGGACGAGCCGCCGGAGACCGAGCCGGCCGACACCCTCGGGCTCTACGTCGGCGTCGCGCTGACCGAGCGCACCTGGATGCCGGGGGTCGACCTCCCCGACCAGATCTTCGTCTTCCGCAACCCGTTGCTCGACCTCTGCGACACCGAGCAGCAGCTCGCCGACGAGGTCCGCATCACCGTCGTGCACGAGGTCGCCCACCACTTCGGGATGGGCCACGACCTGCTCGACGAGCTCGGCTACGGCTGAGTCAGGCCCCGGCGGCCCCCATCGCATAGCCGAGCGCGGCGGCGCCCAGGCCGAGCGCGAGCGTCAGGACGGCGTACGTCGTCGCCCGCCAGGTCAGGGGGCCCAGGCGCGCGGTCTGCACGGCGAAGGCGGAGTAGGTGGTGAGGCCACCGCAGAAGCCCGTGCCCAGCAGGGCGTAGGCGTGGTCGTCGAGCGCGCGGGCGACGAAGAAGCCGAGCAGCAGCGAGCCGACCACGTTGACCGCGAGGGTCCCGCGCGGGAAGCCGTCGTCGAGCCGCGAGGCGACCTCGAGACGCAGCGCGGCACCCACCGCGGCGCCCAGGGCGACGAGCAGGGCGGTCACTCGTCACCGCCGGCGCGGGCGACGGCGTCCTGCTCGTCACGGGCGGACAGCAGCCCGGCGACGGTCACCGCCACCAGGCAGGCCACGAGCGTGCCGACGGCGTACGCCGCCGCCGCGTGGAGCCGGTCGTCGGCCAGCAGCGCCCGGGTCTGCTCGGAGGCCGCCGAGAGTGTCGTGAACCCGCCCAGCAGCCCCGGACCGAGCGCCACGGTCCAGGTCGGGGAGCGGCGCACACGGGCGACGGCCGGCAGAAGGGCGAGCAGGAAGGCGCCCACGACGTTGATCGCGAGCGTCGACCACGGGAAGCCGGCGTGGTCGGGCACGCCGACGTCGACGCCATGACGCAGGAGCGCTCCCACCGCCCCTCCGGCCGCGACGGCCAGGGTGAGGCGCGGGGTCGGGGTCACGAGACCGAACTGTGCCGCCCCTGGGCCCCGCTGGTCGAGTCGTGCGAGCTCCACGCCTGTGGTGCCCCGCCACTGCTCTGCCGCACGAACTCGCCGAGGAACCACTGCTGGAAGCGACGTTGCTCGGGGCTGCGCGCCAGCGAGAGCATCCGCTCATCGCGGCAGAACGCGTCGGTGAGGTCGAGCAGCTCGAGGAGGTGCTCGAGCCCTCGAGCGGCCGAGCGGCCCATGGTGACCTCGAGGTCGGCGTTGCTGCGCCCGTGAGCGAGCGCTGCGGCGATCTGGGCGCTGCCGACGCCGAGGGTGAGCGGGCGGCCGAGGGTGTTGAAGACGTCGGAGAGGTCCTTGGCCAGCGGGTAGTCGGACTCGTGCGCCAACGTGAGCAGGCGGACCTCGCGGCGCAGCTCGCGGAAGTGGTTCTGGAAGGCGACGTAGTCGACGACCGGCACGCCGAGCAGGGTGAAGCGCTCGGGATCGCGGGCGAGCTCACCGGTCTGGTCGACCAGGTCGCCGGCCCCGGTGATGAGCGGCTCCTCGCCGGGGCTGTCGGAGAAGCGGACGGCCGGCGTGAACCACACGACCTTCCCCGAGCTCTCGATCTCGGCCCCCCACGCCTCGGAGGCGCGGGCGACGATGTTGAGTCCGCGCCCGAACGTCAGCAGCACCGAGTCGTCGTCGTCCTCGGGGGCGCCGACGGACTGGAGGGTCGGCGGGTCGCTGGAGGAGTCGCGCACCTCGACCCGCGGGTGCTCCTGCGTGCCACGCACCCGCACGTGGATCGGCGGGGCCCCGTGGAGCAGTGCGTTGGTGACCAGCTCGGAGACGGCGAGCTCGGCGCACTCACGGAGGTCCTCGCGGCCCATGTGGGTGAAGGTCGCCACCACCCACCGCCGGGCGTCCTGCACGCCGCGCGGACCGGTCCCCAAGGACAGGGGAGGCCTGTTCAGTGGCACGGTGGCTCTCCGGCGGCGTGGACGGGAAATGCGGGCAGGTCATGCAGCATCGACGGTCGCTTCCCGGGGTGAGGCTGTCGACCGACGCTGGTGGGTTGCATACCCTCTGGCTGAGGGCGCAAACGCGATGAATGAAGATTCTTCCACCGCGCGTGGTTGCGGACCAGCAGGCTCGCGCACGAGATTGGGCAGGTACGCCCTTCACGCGAGACAATGAGCCAGGAGCTGACCACCGGTCGTACGACGACGAACGACCGGGACGACGCCGACCACCAGCCTCAGACGCAGGAGTGCCCATGTCCGATCCCCACGTCCCCGCCGCCGACGCGACGAGCCCGGCCCGGCCCAGCCGACCGACCGAGGACCTCGGCGCGAAGGGCGACCGTCACCGGGTCGTCGTGATCGGGTCCGGCTTCGGCGGTCTCTTCGGCACCAAGGCGCTCAAGCGCGCCGACGTCGACATCACGATGATCGCCAAGACCACCCACCACCTCTTCCAGCCGCTGCTCTACCAGGTCGCGACGGGCATCCTCTCCGAGGGCGAGATCGCCCCGCCGACCCGTGAGGTGCTCGCCGGCCAGGACAACGCGCGCGTGCTCCTCGGCAACGTGAGCGACGTCGACCTCGAGGCCCGCACCGTCACCTCGCAGGTGCTCGGCCGGGAGCTCGTGACGCCGTACGACTCGCTCATCGTCGCCGCCGGCGCGGGCCAGTCGTACTTCGGCAACGACCACTTCAGCGAGTTCGCGCCCGGCATGAAGAGCATCGACGACGCCCTCGAGCTGCGCGGCCGGATCTTCGGCGCCTTCGAGCTCGCCGAGCTCGGCGCGAGCCGCGGCGAGAACGTCGACCACCTGCTCACCTTCGTCGTCGTCGGGGCCGGCCCCACCGGCGTCGAGATGGCCGGTCAGATCGCCGAGCTCGCGCACCGCACCCTCAAGCGCGACTTCCGCGCGATCAACACCCGCACCGCCCGCGTCGTCCTCGTCGATGCCGCGCCGCAGGTGCTGCCGCCGTTCGGCGCCAAGCTCGGGCAGTGGACCAAGAACG
The DNA here is from genome assembly GCA_041634935.1 of Nocardioides sp. GTDB lineage: Bacteria > Actinomycetota > Actinomycetes > Propionibacteriales > Nocardioidaceae > Nocardioides. Next base: position 886 of record JBFJKO010000056.1, on the reverse strand, counting down.
GTCTCGAGAAGCTCGGCGTCGAGGTGATGCTCGGTGCCATGGTCACCGACGTCGACGAGCGCGGCCTGCAGGTGAAGTTCAAGAGCGGCGACGTCGAGCGCATCGACGCCGTCACCAAGGTGTGGGCTGCCGGCGTGCAGGCCAGCCCGCTCGGCAAGACCCTCTCCGAGCAGACCGGCGCCCCGCTCGACCGCGCCGGCCGCATCGGGGTCAACCCCGACCTCACGTTGCCCGGCCACCCGGAGGTCTTCGTGGTCGGCGACATGATCGCCCTCGACAACCTGCCCGGCGTGGCCCAGGTCGCCATCCAGGGCGCCAAGTACGCCGCCAAGGAGATCGACGGCCGGCTGAAGAACAAGCCCGCGCAGAAGCCCTTCCACTACTTCGACAAGGGCTCGATGGCCACGATCAGCCGCTTCAAGGCGGTCGCGATGATCGGCAAGATCCGGCTGACCGGCTTCATCGCCTGGCTGATGTGGCTGGCCGTGCACCTCGTCTACATCACCGGCTTCAAGAACCGCGTCACCGCGGTGATGCACTGGTTCGTCTCGTTCCTCGGCCGCGGTCGCTCCGAGCGCACCTCGACCGAGCAGCAGATCTTCGCTCGCACCGCGCTGGCGCGGCTGCGACGTGGCGCCACCGACCTGGTCTCCGAGCCGGGGGAGTTCGACGTCGAGGCGGAGCGGCAGCGACGGGCCGAGCTCGAGGAGCAGGCGCAGGAAGAGGTACGCCTCACCGACGCCGGCGCCCGCGGGCACAAGGTCGACGCGGTCTGACCCACGGTCGGTGCTGCGGTCAGCCCAGCGCGGCTGCCTCCAGCAGCGCGGGCCCGTACCACGTGAGCAGCCGCCCGCTCACCAGCTCGGTGGGCGTGCGGCTGAACGCC
>JBFJKO010000055.1:0-11519 GCA_041634935.1 Nocardioides sp. | reverse complement strand
CGATACGCCGGCGTCTCGCTCCGCTCGCCAGCCGGCTACTCGACGACCACGCCGATGGTCATCGAGTAGCCGGCCGAGCGACGAAGTCGCGGGCCGGCGTATCGAGATGCCCGTCACCACCCCTCAGTAGCCTCGACAGCATGAGACGCGCAGGCACGACCACCGCCTGTCTCCTGGCCCTCACCCTCACCCTCACCGCGTGCGCCGACGCGCCGGCCGACCTGCGCGAGGCCGAGCCGGTCCCGTCCGCCACCGCCGCCCCGGAGCCCAGCACCTCGTCGGCGCCGACCACCCGGCCCGTCGACGTCCTCACGCGCGCGGTCACGGACGGTGTACGGCGTCCGCGCACGGCCGCGCAGGCCGCACGCGCTCTCGTCGCCGCCGAGACCGCCATCCGCACGCCGGGCACCCGCCCGGCACGACTGGCCACCGCCGGCGAGCTGGCGCAGGTCGCCTACCGGGTGATCGGCACCCGCCCGTCGTGGGACGAGCCCGTGCTGGCGAGCGTCCCGAAGGACCTGCGCCGTGCGGTGCGACTCAACATCGCCTCACGTCGGGAGTTCCGCTCGATGCACTCCACCCTCAGCGACACCCTGCCGGCGTGGCGCATCGTCGAGCCCGAGCCGGTCGACGACCTGGTGGGCCACTACCTCGAGGCCGAGCGACGCTTCGGCGTCGACTGGGAGTTCCTCGCTGCGATCAACCTGGTCGAGACAGGAATGGGCCGCATCCGGGGCTTATCGGTGGCCGGGGCCCAGGGGCCGATGCAATTCATCCCGAGCACGTGGGAGGCCTACGGCTCGGGTGACATCAACGACCCGCGCGACTCGATCCTCTCGGCTGCTCGCTACCTCGCCGCCCGCGGCTTCACCGAGCGTGACGGCATCGCGGGGGCGCTCTACAGCTACAACAACCACCCCGCCTACGTGCGGGGCGTGACCGCGATCGCCGCGGTGATGCAGGACGATCCCCGCGCCTACCTCGGCTACTACCACTGGCAGATCTACTACCTGAGCAGCGTCGGCGACATCGTCCTGCGACCGGGCTACGAGTCGCAGCGCCCGGTCCCGGTGCGACGCTACCTGCGCCAGAACCCGGACGCCGCCAGCCTCTGACCCCTCAGGAGCGCGGGTCGGTGACCCGCCCCACGAAGAGGGGTGCGCCGAGCACGACGTCGTGGACGACGAACAGGTAGGGCCGGTCGACGACCAGGTCGAGCTCGACCACCGGCACCGACGTGGCGCCGGCGACCGCCGCGGTGGCCGCGGCCGCCTCGGTGCCCTCCTCGTCGACGGCGATGAAGACCTCGTGGGCCACGGCGGTGACGTGCAGGTCCTCCTCGTCGGTGATGCCGGACAGGTCGGCGCGTCCCGGGTCGAAGGCGTCGACGACTCCGAGGTCGGCGAGCGGGCCGGCCAGGGGCAGCTGGGTGCGGAAGGTCCAGCGCGGCAGCCGCACCGTCAGCATGGTCGGCCGCAGGGCGTCGAGCAGGCTGCCGAGACCGTCGTCCGTCTCGCTGCCGAGCAGCGCGGCCTCGACCTCGGCGAAGCGCCCGTCGTCCGGGAGGACGACCGTCATCGCGAGGCCACCGCCGGCGTACCCGAGCTGCGCGGCCTGCCACCCCTCGCCGACGGCAGCAGGGGCCGTGCGGATGCCCGAGCGCATCTGGTCGACCTCGACCTCGGAGCCGTCGAGCAGGATGAACGGAGCCGGTGCGGTGAGGCGCTCCTCGAACGGGGTGTCCCACGGGGCCTTGAGGTAGAGGGTGTTGACGAGGACCAGGCGCGTCAGGTCGGTCACGTCGCCCTCGGCGAGGATCGCCGGGATCTTGTCGCGCGTCTGCTCGGCCGTCCAGTCGTTGACGGCGGTCCGCGCCGCCTCGGTATCGGTCACGTAGTCGACGGTCCGCAGGCCGGCGCCGTACTGCTCGGCGAGGGTGTCGAGGAACGGCTCACCGAAACGCAGGCCGACCTGCCCGAACAGGGCGTTGGCCGCGTCGAGCGCCACCTCGGTCGCGACGCCGTCGCTCGTGGTCACCGGGCCCGCCTCGGCCTCGACCTGCTGCGTGAGCGCGTTGAGCCCGCCGTTGACAGTCGCGACGTCGAGGTCGCCGAAGAGCGCGAGCAGCTGCTCCTGGGTGCGGCCGGCCGCCCCGTTGAGCAGCAGCGCGAGCGTCACGAGCACCGAGTACGGCGACAGCGCCAGGTTGGTGGTGCCGTCCGTGGTCGCGGCGGCGGCGCCGTACAACCGCGCGCCCGCGGCACGGAGTGCCCCGGCCAGCTCGTCGGCCGCCTCCGGGTCGCCAGGAGCGCGCGCCCGGTCGGACGACACGAGCCCGAGCTGTCCCGGTGCGACGGGGTCGGCTGCCCGCTCGCCGTCGCCGCCGCAGGCCGCGAGGCCGCTCGCGCCGGTCACGGCGAGCGCCGCCAGCGACAACACCCTGAGGACCTCACGTCGGTGCATCACAGGAGTACGACGTCCCGAGGTCGTGGCCGGTTCCGGGCCGACGGCTCAGCTGATGTCGTGCGAGGTCACCCACGCGACGATCTGGTCGGCCAGCTCGGGGCGGCAGACGATCAGGTCGGGGAGGTAGACCTCGTCCTGGTTGTAGCGCAGCGGGGTGCCGTCGATGCGGCTGGTGAAGAGCCCGGCCGCGCGGGCCACCGCCACGGGCGCGGCGCTGTCCCACTCGTACTGACCGCCGGCGTGCACGTAGGCGTCGGTGACGTCGCGGGCGACCGAGAGCACCTTGACGCCGGCCGAGCCCATCGGCACCAGCTCGGCGCCCAGCTCCTCGGCGAGGCCGTGCACGAACTCCGGCGGGCGGCTGCGCGAGACCGCGATGCGCGGCTTCGGCGCGGTGGACGGCGGCACCACGGGCGGGGTCCCGGTGTTGAAGGTCTCCCCCAGCACGGGCTGGGCCACGGCACCGGCGGTGAGCTCGCCGCCGTCACCGGCGCTGCGCTCCCACAGGGCCACGTGCACGGCCCAGTCGTCGCGCGGCGGCTCGGAGAACTCCCGCGTGCCGTCCAGCGGGTCGACGATCCACACCCGCTCGGCGGTCAGCCGCACCTTGTCGTCCTTGCCCTCTTCCGACAGGACGGCGTCGTCCGGCCGCAGCTCGGCCAGCAGGCTCATGAGCAGCTCGTGAGCCGCGGCGTCGCCGGCGTCCTTGAGCTCGCGACCCTCCAGGCCCTCCTCGCGGACGGCGAGGAGGCGTCGTCCGGCCTCCTCGGCCAGCCAGGTGGCGAGCACGTGGTCGTCGGTGGCGGCTGCGGCAGGCGGGGTGCTGGGGGTGTAGGTCACGGCTGCACCTTAGTGCGGCGTCGCGCGCGAGGCGTCCACCGGATGCGTCTCGATACGCCGGTCGCTCGCTCCGCTCGCACCCCGGCTACTCGACGACCAGGGCACCGGTCGTCGCCTCGCCCTGGACATCGAGTAGCCGGCCGAGCGACGAAGTCGCGGGCCCAGCCCTGGACATCGAGTAGCCGGCCGAGCGACGAAGTCGCGGGCCGGCGTATCGAGATGCCCACCGCCCCTCCCCCTCAGCCGACGTCGGCAGGCGCCAGGCGCGCGAGCTCCTCGTCGACCACCGACGGGTCGAGCTTGGTGAAGACCGGGGTGGGCTTCTCGACCGGCGTGCCGACGACGAGCGGGCGGCGCGCCCAGGCCGGGGCCGAGGCGTAGTCGCCGGTGATGATCGGGTAGGCGGCGCCGCCGTCGAGGTCGTCGACCTCGTCGATGCGCGGCATCGGGGCGATGTCGCCCGAGCCACCGAAGACGGCGTCGACCGCGTTGGCCGAGAACGGCAGGAACGGCGCGAGGACCAGGTTGAGGTCGGAGACGCACTGCGCGACGACGTGCAGCACGGTGCCGAGCCGCTCGCGCTGGTCGTCGCCCTTGAGCGTCCACGGCGCGGTGTCGGTGACGTACTTGTTGACCTCACCGACCGCACGCATGGCCTCGCCGATCGCCTGCTTCTGACGGTGGCGGCCGATCAGGTCACCGACCACCGTGAAGGTCTGCTCGGTCAGGGCGAGCAGCCGCTCGTCCTCCTCGGTGAGCACGCCCGCCGGGGGCAGCTCGCCGAAGTTCTTGGCGATCAGGGTGGCGGTGCGGTTGACCAGGTTGCCCCACCCCGCGACGAGCTCGTCGTTGGTACGCCGTACGAACTCCGCCCACGTGAAGTCGGAGTCCTGCGCCTCGGGCCCGGCAGAGGCGACGAAGAAGCGGAACGCGTCGGGCTGGTAGCGGCTCAGCAGGTCGCGCACGTAGATGACGACCTTCTTGGAGGAGGAGAACTTGCGCCCCTCCATCGTCAGGAACTCGCTCGAGACCACCTCGGTGGGCAGGTTCAGCACGCCGAGGCTGTGCTCGGTGCCGCCGTGGGTGCCCTTGCCCGAGTAGGCCAGCAGCTCGGCCGGCCAGATCTGGCTGTGGAAGGTGATGTTGTCCTTGCCCATGAAGTAGTAGGACAACGCCTCGGGGTCGTTCCACCAGGCGCGCCACGCGTCCGGGTCACCCGAGCGGCGCGCCCACTCGATCGACGAGGAGAGGTAGCCGATCACCGCGTCGAACCACACGTAGAGCTTCTTGGTGGGGTTGTCGCGCCAGCCCTCGAGCGGCACCGCGATGCCCCAGTCGATGTCGCGCGTCATCGCGCGCGGCCGGATCTCCTTGAGGATGTTCTGGCTGAAGCGGATGACGTTGGGTCGCCACAGCCCTGTCGCGGCACGCTCGTCGAGCCACTCGGTCAGCGCCTCGGCGAGCGCCGGCAGGTCGAGGAAGAAGTGCTGGGTCTCGATGAACTCCGGCGTCTCGCCGTTGATCTTCGACACCGGGTCGATCAGGTCGGCCGGGTCGAGCTGGTTGCCGCAGGCGTCGCACTGGTCGCCCCGTGCGCCCGGCGTCCGGCAGATCGGGCAGGTGCCCTCGATGTAGCGGTCGGGCAGCGTGCGCCCGGTGGACGGCGAGATCGCGCCGTGCGTCGTCTGCTCGACGAAGTAGCCGTTGTCGTGGACGCCCTTGAAGAGCTCCTGCACGACCGCGTGGTGGTTGCGCGTCGTCGTACGGGTGTAGAGGTCGTAGGTGCAGCCCAGGGAGACGAGGTCCTCGGCGATGACCCGGTGGTTGGTGTCGGCGAGCGCTTGCGGGGTGACGCCGGCCTCGTCGGCGGCGATCAGGATCGGCGTGCCGTGCTCGTCGGAGCCCGAGACCATGAGCACGTCGTGGCCGGCCATCCGCATGTACCTGCTGAAGACGTCGGAGGGCACACCGAAACCGGCCACGTGGCCGATGTGGCGCGGGCCGTTTGCGTACGGCCAGGCGACGGCGGACAGGACATGAGTCATGCCCGTGATCCTAGGGTTCCGGGCGACCTCGGCCGACCCCGCCTCTCCTCAGGAGGCTGTGAGCGGCGTGCGCAACGGGCCCTCGCCGGGCGGCACCGCCTCGAGGACCTCGACCTCGTCGCCGACGGCGATCCGGGGCGCCTCCGCCCCGGTCGGGTCGGTGACGTCGGGGATGAGGTTCACGCCGAACCAGGTCTTCCCTCCCCAGCGTCGCGTCCGCGCCAGGGTGGCGAGCGGCTCGCGGCCCCGCTCGGCGGTCTCGGGGTCGACGGTCGTCATCACGCAGCGCTCGCAGGCCTTCACCGCCCGGAAGGTGGCCTCGCCGATCCGGAACCGGCGCCAGTCGTCCTCGGCCCAGGCCGGTGCCCCGCTGAGCACGACGTTGGGCCGGAAGCGGGTCATCGCCAAGGGTGCGGAGCCGGCGGCTCCGGGCGCCCCGGAGGAGGCAACCGCCTCGTTGAGGGCCGCGAGCGACTCCTCGGTGGCGAGCAGGAGCGGGAAGCCGTCGGCGAAGGAGACCCGGTCGTCGGCGGTGCTGTAGCGCTGGTCGGACAGCCGGCGCCGCGGGTCGTCGAGCCACACCAGGCGGGCGCTGGTGTCGAGCACCTCGCTGACCCAGGACGCGACCTCCGGGCCGGTCGGGACGGCGGTGATGAACGACGCGCCCACCCGCACCGGCACCTGGACCGAGGGGTCGGGCGTGAGCACGTCCATCGGCGCTGCGGGGCGCCCGTGGTCGCCCGGGGTGTGCAGGCGCAGTCCGGTGTCGGTCACCTCGGGGCGGATGAGGAGCATCGCGTTGACGGTGCGGGCGGTGAGCGCGGTGCCGGTGTCGTCGACGATCATCCAGCGCCGGTCTCCCGCCAGGCCCCACGGCTCGACGACCGCGTCGTGCAGCGCCTCCCCACGACAGGACTTCACGGGGTACCGGCGCAGTGCCGAGAGGGTCGTCGCCATGGTGCCGACCCTACGAGATGCGGGCACGACAGACATGGCGCATCACCGAGGCCCCGCTCGACTGACCACCGAGGTCATCGGCAGCCGGCCGCAAGCCCTGGTCATCGAGTAGCCGGCCGAGCGACGAAGGAGCGGGCCGGCATATCGAGATGCCCCGTGACCCTCACGACCACGTCTCGATACGCCGGTCACTCGCTGGCTACTCGACGACTACCGCCGACCGAGCGACGAACTCGCGGGCCGGCCTCTCGAGATGCCCCCGCAACCTCACTCGTCGAGGGCGGTCGCTCAGCTGAAGTCGAGGTCCCCGGTCCGCGAACGCTTGAGCTCGAAGAAGTACGGCACCTTGGCGACCGTGACACAGCCGTCCCAGAGCTGACCGGCCTCCTCGCCGCGGGGGATTTTCGAGAGCACGGGGCCGAAGAAGGCCGCGCCCTCGATCGCGATGGTGGGGGTGCCCACGTCGTCGCCGACCTGGTCCATGCCCTCGTGGTGCGAGCGGGCGACGGACTCGTCGAGCGAGGAGTCGTCCATCGCGTCGACCAACTCGGGCTCGAGGTCCACCTCGGCCAGGCTGGCGACGATCATCTCGCGGTCGATCTTCTGCCCCTCGAGGTGGATGCGGGTGCCCATCGCGGTGTAGAGCGGCAGGAGCACCTCGTCACCGTGCTTGTGCTGCGCAGCCATCAGGACGCGCACAGGACCCCAGGCGGGAGCCAGCATCTCTCGGTAGTCGTCGGGGATGTCCTTGTCCTGGTTGAGGTAGGCCAAGCTCATGACGTGCCACGACACCGAGATGTCGCGGACCTTCTCGACCTCGAGGATCCAGCGTGAGCTGATCCAGGCGAAGGGGCAGAGCGGGTCGAACCAGAAGTCGGCGCGGGGGGTGGCTACAGCATCAGAAGTCATGCCAATTTCAACCACCGGGACCGGCGACTATTCCCCGCGGCGGCCGGACCGGCGCGGGCGCGGCCTACGTGCGCTTCTTGCCCTTCCTCACCAGCACCGTGGCGGCGCCGCGGCTGCGCTGGGCGACCCCGTCGCCGGCGTAGACGACCTTGACGGTCCGCTCCCCCGGCTTGAGGCCGTCGAGGATTACGCGCACGAAGCCGTCGTCCAGCACGCCCCGCGCCTTCGTGCGCCCGACCTTCACGAGCACCGGGCCAGACGGAACCGCCCCCGGCGCCGCGACCCTGACGCGGATCGCGGCCTTCCGGTTGCGACCGGTGGTCCGGACGCCCACGGTGGACGACGTCGTGGTGCGCGCGAAGTCGAAGGTGCGCTCGATCGAGCGGTAGCGCGGCTTCGCGATCGTCACGCGCGCGCTGATGAGGCGCCCGACATCCGTCTCCAGTGGCGCGTACGTCGGCCCGACGGCACCGTCGATGAGGACCCCGTCGCGGAACCACGCATAGCTGGTCGTGACGTCCTCGGGATTCGTCGTACCGGGCTCGATCGTGATCTGGGAGCCGAGGTGGTTGCGCCCGGAGGCCGCGGTCGGCGTGACCATCTCGATGGTCCCCTCGACGACGGGCCCGACCGCCTGCGGCGCTGCAACAGTGCCCTTGACGAATCCCGAGCGGCGCGCGACCTCGGTAGCCGTGATGGTCGTGCCGACCATGGCGCGGGTGAGGGTGAGCTCGTTGACGGCCGCCCCGCTGATGAGCTTGCCGTCGGCGCGCCACTGATAGCTCGTGGAGTCCGGTGCGGCCGACCAGGTGCCAGGAGTCGCGGTCAGGACCGCGTCGACCTCGGCGTCACCGCTCACGGTCGGTGGAGCGGTGCTGACGAGCTCGCCTTTGGCGATCGGGTCGCTCGGCGGCGTGTCGAGCACCCCCGGGGTGTGCGCGTCCTTGCTCGCGGTGACGCGCGCACTGACCTGCGCACCCACCTGGTCCGGGCCGGGCGTGAACGTCTTGGCGGTGGCTCCCTCGATCGGCACCAGGTCGGCGAGCCACTGGTAGGAGTAGCTCGGCCGCGGCTTCCAGCGACCCTTGGCCGCGCGCAGCGTGGCGCCGACCTGCGGCGTACCGGACAGGCTCGGCGGCACGGTGTTGGTCACGGCCTTGTCGACGAAGTGGATGAAGCCCGTGGGCCACGTCGTGCCGTCCTTGATGATCCGGCGCCAGTGGAAGTCACCGCTCCAGGAGTCCTCGGAGATGATGATCTCGGTGTCGGAGACGATCTTCTCGACGATGGCCACGTGGCCGCTCGAACCCGCTCCGGAGGCGTTGCGGTCCCACCAGGCCACGGCACCGACGGCTGGGACCTTGTCGGTGATGCTCTTCATCGCGTGGCCCCAGTTGTAGGCCATCCCGCTGCCCGACCAGGGCCGCTCGGTGGACATGCCGGCCTGGATCATCCGGTAGGCGACGTAGTTGGTGCAGTTGTGGCCGGAGTACATCCGCCAGTACATCGAGCCGTTGGCGGCGCCGTAGCCGAAGTCGCTCATGCCGGCCTTCGAGCACGGCTTGTAGCCGTTGCAGAGATAGACCGACGACGCCTGGGCAGGCGCGGTCGCGGTCACGGAGGGCACGACCGCCGGGAGCAGTCCGCAGACCAGGAGGACGGCGGCGGCTCGGCGCAGGCGCGCAGGCCGACGTGGCTGTTGGGGGGGAGTCACGGGGACCACTGTCAAGCACATCGGGCGTGTTTCGCAACAATATCCCCATAATTCACAGGAGCCCCATTGTCACGCACCCCCGAATTGCAGGCGTGTCGTTCGTCGTCGTGGGCGCGGATCGCGGTGATCCGACCCGCGTGCCCGTGGTCCAGGACACACCGCCGTCGGGGTCCGTGACACGGGTGCGAAGATGTCCCTCATGCCTGGAACCAACCTCTCTCGGGAAGAGGCCGCCACCCGCGCCGCCCTCCTCGACGTCACGTCGTACTCCATCGACCTGGACCTCACGACCGGCGACACCACGTTCGGGTCGACCACCACGCTCTCCTTCACCTGCAGCGAGCCCGGCGCCAGCACGTTCGCCGACCTCGTCGGCGCCACGGTGCACGAGATCACGCTCAACGGCGCAGCACTCGACCCCGCGTCGTACGCCGACAGCCGGATCCCGCTGCCCGACCTCGCCGCCGAGAACGTCCTCGTCGTGCGGGCCGACTGCACCTACTCCCACACCGGCGAGGGCCTGCACCGCTTCGTCGACCCCGTCGACGACCGGGTCTACCTCTACTCGCAGTTCGAGGTGCCCGACGCGCGCCGCGTCTTCACGACGTTCGAGCAGCCCGACCTCAAGAGCGAGTTCACCTTCCACGTCACCGCCCCCGACCACTGGGTCGTCGTCTCCAACGCCCCCACCCCGGAGCCCGAGCCGCTCGGCGACGGCAAGGCCGTGTGGCACTTCCCGACGACCAAGCGGATGTCGACCTACATCACCGCGGTCGTGGCCGGCGAGTACCACGGCGTCTTCGACACCTACGAGGGCACGTTCGGCACGATCCCGCTGGGGCACTACTGCCGCCAGTCGCTGGTGGAGTACCTCGACCGCGACGAGCTGGTGAAGATCACCCGGCAGAGCTTCGCGTTCTTCGAGGAGCAGTTCGCCTTCCCGTACCCCTTCGAGAAGTACGACCAGCTCTACGTGCCGGAGTACAACATGGGCGCGATGGAGAACGCCGGCTGCGTGACGCTGCGCGACGAGTACCTCCCCCGCAGCCGCCAGCCGCGCTCGTTCTACGAGTTCCGCTGCTCGGTGATCACCCACGAGATGGCCCACATGTGGTTCGGCGACCTCGTGACGATGAAGTGGTGGGACGACCTCTGGCTCAACGAGTCGTTCGCCGAGTGGGCCTGCTACTGGTGCGAGGCCGAGGCCACCGAGTTCACCGACGCGTGGACCGGCTTCGCCAACGCCCGCAAGCAGACCGGCTACCGCGCCGACCAGCTGCCGAGCACCCACCCGATCGCGGCCGACAACTACGACCTCGAGGCCGTCGAGGTCAACTTCGACATGATCACCTACGCCAAGGGCGCCTCGGTGCTCAAGCAGCTCGTCGCGTGGGTCGGTCTCGAGGACTTCGTCGCCGGCCTGCGCCAGTACTTCCAGGACCACGCCTACGGCAACACCGAGTTCGGTGACCTGCTGGCCGCCCTGGAGAAGTCCTCGGGCCGCGAGCTCAGCAGCTGGGCCGACGAGTGGCTCCAGACCGCCGGCGTCAACACGCTGACGCCCGAGGTCGAGGTCGCCGACGACGGCACCTACTCGCACCTGGCCGTGCGTCAGAGCGCCCACCCCGACCACCCCACGCTGCGTCGCCACCGCCTCGGCATCGGCCTCTACGACCTCGTCGACGGACGCCTCGAGCGCCGTGACTACATCGAGGTCGACGTCGAGGGCGAGACGACCGAGATCAAGGAGGCCGTCGGCCGGCGCCAGCCCGACCTGCTGCTGCTCAACGACGGCGACCTGGCCTACGCCAAGGTCCGCCTCGACGAGCGGTCGTTGGCGACCGCCATCGCCGGGCTCTCCCAGCTCGACGACTCCCTCGCCCGCGCCATCCTGTGGGGCGCGACGTGGGACATGACCCGCGACGCCGAGCTGAGCGCTCGCGACTTCGTCACCCTCGTGCTGGGCAACATCGGCGCCGAGACCGACCCCTGGGGCCTCACCAAGATCCCGACCTTCGCCGTGCAGGCGGTCAACTCCTTCTCCGCCCCCGAGCACCGTGCCGAGCTCAAGCTCGAGTGGGAGCGCGGCCTGCGCCGTCTCGTCGACGAGGCCGAGCCGGGCAGCGATGCCCAGCTCACCTTCGTGCGCACCTACGCGGGCGCTGCACGCAGTGACAAGGCGCTCGCCGACCTCGAGGGCCTGCTCGACGGGTCGCTGGTCATCGACGGCCTCGCCGTCGACACCGACCTGCGCTGGACCCTCGTGACCGGCCTCGCCGCCCGCGGCCGCGCCGACGACGCACGCATCGACGAGGAGCTCGCGCTCGACAACACGATCTCCGGCCAGGAGCATGCCGCTGCCGCGCGTGGCGCGATGCCGACCCCGGAGGCCAAGGAGCGCGCCTGGAAGCAGGCGATGCTCGACCCGACCACGCCCAACGAGACGGCTCGCAGCGTGGTGCTGAGCTTCATGCGTCACGACCAGGACGACGTGCTCGCGCCGTACGTCGACCGCTACCTCGACGCCGTCGCCACGACGTGGGAGACCCTCGGGGCCCACAAGGGCTCGGTGGCGCTGGAGTACATCT
>JBFJKO010000054.1:0-11768 GCA_041634935.1 Nocardioides sp. | reverse complement strand
CGAGAAGTTCGTCCGCGTCGCCCACCAGTGGCCGATCGTGGCCATCGCGGCCACGGTCCGGGCCGAGGGCGGCACCATCGCCGAGGCTCGGGTCGGGCTGACCAACATGGGCTCCACGCCACTGCGGGCGCGCGCGGTCGAGAGCGCCCTGGCGGGGCAACCGGCCACGGACGACGCCGTACGCGCCGCCGCGGCGCAGGCCGCCGACGGCGCCAACCCGCCGTCCGACCTCAACGGCGACGCCGACTACCGCCGGCACCTCGCGACGGTGCTCACCCGTCGTGCGGTGCTCTCGGCCGCGGGGGCGTGAGGGGCACCCGTGGATCTCGAGCACCGCTTCACCGTCCCGACCGGCGTCGAGGAGACCTGGACGCACTTCCAGGACCTCGCGGCCCTGGCCGAGTGCTTCCCCGGCGCGACCCTGACCGACTCCGACGACACGTCGTTCTCGGGCTCGGTCAAGGTCAAGCTGGGTCCGATCGCCCTGGTCTACAACGGCTCCGGCACGTTCGTCGACAAGGACGAGGCCTCGCACTCCTTCCAGGTCGATGCCAAGGGCAAGGACAAGCGCGGCAACGGCACGGCGGGCGCGAAGGTGCTCCTGTCGATGGCGGAGACGCCCGACGGGTCGACCGAGGTCGAGGTGGTCACCGACCTCGCGATCACGGGCAAGCCGGCCCAGTTCGGGCGCGGGGTGATGCAGGACGTCTCCGACAATCTGCTCGGCCAGTTCGTCGCCTGTCTCGAGCAGCGGCTCTCGGGTGAGCCGGAGGGTGGCGCCGAACCGGGCGCCACCGCACCGACTCCGACCGCACCGGCAACGGCCGCGGGTGCCCCGGAACCCGCGGCGGCGCCCGCGGGGGCACCCGCGGCGGCTGCACCGGCTGCCCCTGCAGCGGCCGCCACGGCAGCCGCTGCCGCTCCCCGGGGCCCGTCGCCCCGGGAGGACGACGCCCTCGACCTCGGCGCAGCCGTGCTCCCGGTGCTGCTGAAGGGTTACTGGAAGCAGGGGCTGGTCGGGCTCGTGGTCCTCGCCGTGGTGGTGAGGCTCCTGCGCCGCCGTTGCTGAGTCGGCGGCGCCACGCTCACTGCTCGCTCTCGCTGAGGTCGCCGGCCCACGCGGTGTGGAACGTGCCCGGGCGGTCGACCCGCTGGTAGGTGTGCGCGCCGAAGTTGTCACGCAGCCCCTGGATGAGCGCGGCCGGGAGCCGCTCGCGGCGCAGGCCGTCGAAGTAGGCCAACGACGACGAGAACGCCGGCGTCGGGACGCCGCTCCGCACGGCGGTGATGACCACCCGGCGCCAGGCGTCGACGCCGTCCTTGACCGCATCGGCGAAGAACGGCGTGGTCAGCAGGGTCGTGAGGCCGGGCTCGGCCGCGTAGGCCTCGGTGATCCGGCCGAGGAAGCGCGCTCGGATGATGCAGCCGTCGCGCCAGATCCTGGCGACCTCGCCCGGGTCGACGTCCCAGCCGTGCTCCTCGGCGCCTGCAGCGATCTGGTCGAAGCCCTGCGCGTAGGCGACGACCTTGGAGGCGTAGAGCGCCGCGCCGAGGTCGTCGACGAAGGCGTCGACGTCGACGTCGACCCGATCGCCCTCGGGCGTGGTCGAGAACAGCTCGCGCGCGGCGGCGCGCTGCGCGGTGTGGCCCGACAGGCTGCGGGCGAAGGTGGCCTCGGCGATGCCGGTGATCGGGACACCGAGGTCCAGCGCGCTCTGGACCGTCCAGCGTCCGGTGCCTTTCTGGGCGGCTGCGTCGGCAACGACGTCCACGAACGGCTTGCCGGTCTCGGCGTCGGTGTGGCGCAGGACGTCGGCGGTCATCTCGATCAGGAACGACTCGAGCTCGCCGTCGTTCCACCCGGCGAACACGTCGGCGATGGCCGCCGGCTCGAGCCCGGCCGCGGAGCGGAGCAGGTCGTAGGACTCCGCGATCAGTTGCATGTCGGCGTACTCGATGCCGTTGTGGACCATCTTCACGAAGTGGCCCGCGGCGCCCTCGCCCACGTGGGCGCAGCACGGCTCGCCGTCCACGACCGCAGCGACGGACTCGAGCACCGGTCCGAGCCGCTTGTAGGCCTCGGCGCTGCCGCCGACCATGATCGAGGGGCCCTCGAGGGCGCCGACCTCGCCGCCCGAGACACCGGCCCCGACGAAGCGCAGGCCGTGCTCGGCCAGCGCCTCGGTGCGCCGGATCGTGTCGGTGAAGTGGGCGTTGCCGCAGTCGACCACGATGTCGTCGATGTCGAGCAGGGGCACCAGGTCGTCGATCACGGCGTCGGTCGCCGCACCGGCCTTCACCATCACCAGGACCACGCGCGGGCGCTCGATCGCGGCGACGAAGTCCTCCATCGTCTCGGTCGCCACGAACGTGCCCTCGTCACCGAACTCCTCCACGAGAGCGGTCGTCCTCTCGACGCTGCGGTTGTGGACGGCGATCGTGTGACCCTGGCGAGCGATGTTGCGGGCCAGGTTGCGGCCCATCACGGCGAGGCCCGTCAGGCCGACGGTGGCGGTGGCGGTGGCGGTGGCGGTGTCGGTGTCGGTGGGAGTCGAGTCGCTCATGCACCCACCCAACGCCCACGTGCCGAGCCGGTCTACCCCCTAGAAGACGTTGAAGGGGCGGAACTGCACCGAGATCCGCGGACCGGCGTGCGCGACCTTCGGCACCGCGTGCTCCCACGTGCGCTGGCAGGAGCCGCCCATCACCACGAGGTCGCCGTGCCCCATCTCGACGACGACGGTGTCGCCGCCGGAGCGCGGACGCAGGTGGAGGCGGCGCGGGTCACCGAGGGAGACGATCGCGACCATCGTGTCCTGCGTCGAGCCGCGCCCGATGGTGTCGCCGTGCCAGGCCACCGAGTCACGACCGTCGCGGTAGTAGCAGCACCCGGCGGTGCGGAACGGTTCCCCGAGCTCGTCGGCGTAGTGCGCGCTGAGCGCGTCGCGGGCCTCGGCGAGGAGGGGGTGGGGGAGCTCCTCGCCGATCATGTAGGTGTGCAGCAGCCGCGGCACGTCGACGAGGCGGTCGTACATCTGACGCCGCTCCGCCTTCCACGGCACGTCCTCCACGAGCGTGGTGAAGACGTCGTCCGGCGCGGCGAGCCAGTTGCGGGCGACGTCGATCCAGGCGCCCTGACCGAGCTCGCGGCGCTCGAGCCGGGTCAGGTCACCGAGACTCTCGGCCGGGGCCTCGAAGAGGGTGGTCTGGAAGTCCATGCGGGCAGCATAGGCGAAGGTCGAACAGGTGTTCGACAGGCGTGGCGCCCTGCGTGGCGCGCTCAGGCCAGGCAGCGCTTGATCTGCTCGATCGTCTCGTCCGCCAGCGCCGGCAGTCGCCGACCGACGACGACGGGCGCCACGAGCCGGATCAGGAACGGGAACTCGAAGTCGGCGCGGTAGTGGACCGACGTGCCGCCGTCCGGGAGGGCCGTCAGCGACATCGAGTCGGTGGCGGTGGTACCCCCGTTGCGGCCGCGGAACTGCACGCGCGTCGGCTCGTCGTACGTGACCGTCTCGTAGGTGAGCTCGACGCGACGCCCCATGAACTCCGAGGTGTTGTCGTACGTCGTGCCGAGACCCCCGTCGCCGGAGGTGCGCACCGTCGAGACCGTGCCGGGGTCCCACTCGTTGGTGGTGGTGAAGTCGCTGAAGAAGGCGAACACCTCGGTGATCGGGCGGGGGACGGTGAACGTGCGCTCGACGTGCATGTCGCGAGCCTACGGACCCGTGGGCGGTGCTCCAGCCACCGTCGGCCCGCGGGCGGTGCGCTGGCCACCGTTGTACGGCGGGGAACGGTGGCCACAGCACCGCCCGGCGGGCGACCCCGGGGCCGCGAGACGCAGTTCGGGGATACCGGTGCGACCCGGGGCGAGGGCGCGAGAAGGTGGTGCCATGACTGCCACCGGTGCACCGGATCGCGAGGCGGCCGCGCGCGTCGTCGGGCTCTCCAAGATCTACGGCACGGGGGAGGCGCAGGTGCGCGCCCTCGACGACGTCACGCTCGACCTGTACGCCGGTGAGTTCACCGCCGTCATGGGACCCAGCGGTTCGGGGAAGTCGACGTTGATGCACGTCTGCGCGGCCCTCGACCAGCCGACGTCGGGCGAGGTGGTCGTCGGCGGCACGTCGATCGGCGGGCTGTCGGACAAGCAGCTGACGCTGCTGCGCCGCGACGAGATCGGTTTCGTCTTCCAGTCCTTCAACCTCGTCCCGACGCTGAGCGCCGAGGAGAACATCACCCTCCCGCTGGCCATCGCCGGTCGCAAGCCGGAGAAGGCCTGGTTCGACGAGGTCATCGCGAGCGTCGAGCTCACCGGTCGCCTCAAGCACAAGCCCAACGAGCTGTCGGGTGGTCAGCAGCAGCGGGTGGCCGTGGCGCGGGCCCTGGTGAGCCGGCCCCGCATCGTCTTCGCCGACGAGCCGACCGGCAACCTCGACTCCCGGTCGGGGGCCGAGGTGCTCCAGCTGCTGCGCGACTCGGTCGACCACCACGGCCAGACGGTCGTGATGGTCACCCACGACCCGGTCGCAGCCGCCTACACCGACCGCGTGGTCTTCCTCGCCGACGGCAAGGTCGTCGACGAGATGCGCAACCCCGATCGTGAGGGCGTGCTGGAGACCATGGCCCGGATGAGCAACGCGCCCGGGGGGCCGACCCCGTGATCCGCGCGGCCTTCAAGAGCCTGCTCGCCCGCAAGGTGCGGCTGGTGATGAGCACGTTCGCGATCGTGCTCGGGGTCTCGTTCGTGGTCGGCACCCTGATCTTCTCCGACACCCTCAACCGCAGCTTCCTCTCGCTCTTCGCCTACACCGTCGGCGACGTCGTCGTCTCGCCGGAGGGTGGCGACGTCCCGGGCGGGGAGACCGGCGGCACCGTGTCCGCCGACCTGGTCGACGCGCTCGCCGAGCTGCCCGGCGCGGCCCGCGCCGACGGCCAGATCGGCGTCACCGGCGTCTACGTCGTCGACGTCGACGGGCGGCCGCTCGGCGGGTTCGGCCCGCCGTCGTTCGGCGGCAACTGGTCCGACGCCCCGGCGGGCAACGGCCTCCAGGGCCTCTCGATCCTCGAGGGTCGCGCCCCCGCGGCCGACGACGAGGTCGTGCTCGACTCGGCCACCGCGGAGAAGTCGGGCTGGGAGCTCGGCGACGCGGTGCCGATGATCACCGCCGACCGGACCGCCAACCTCGAGCCCACCCTGGTCGGCATCGCCGGGTTCCCCGAAGGGGGCTCGCTCAACGGCGCCACCCTCGCGGCCTTCGAGACGAGTCGGGCGCAGGAGCTCTTCCTCGGCGACGAGGACGTCTTCAACTCGGTGTGGGTCACCGCGGACGACGGGGTGAGCCAGACCGAGCTGCTCGCCGAGGTCGAGGGCGTGCTGCCGGACGGCGTCGAGGCCGTCACCGGCGACGAGGAGACCGACGACCAGGCCGAGCAGCTGCTCGAGGTCATCAGCTTCCTGACGACCTTCCTGCTGATCTTCGCCGGCATCTCGCTGGTGGTGGGGTCGTTCCTGATCGTCAACACGTTCTCGATCCTGGTCGCGCAGCGCAGTCGCGAGCTCGCCCTGCTGCGCGCCCTCGGTGCCTCGCGGCGCCAGGTCACCCGCTCGGTGCAGCTGGAGTCGTTCGTGCTCGGGGTGCTCGGCTCCACGCTCGGTCTCGGGCTCGGGGTCCTGCTCGCCAGCGCCCTGCGCGCGCTGTTCGCCAACTTCGGCCTCGACCTGTCCGGCCAGTCGACGGTCTACGGCTGGCGCACCTTCGCGGCGGCCTACGCGGTGGGCATCGTGGTCACGATGGTCGCCGCCTACCTGCCCGCACGTCGTACGGCGAAGATCGCGCCGGTCCAGGCGCTGCGCGACGACGTCGCCCTGCCCGAGTCGACGCTGCGCACCCGGCTCTGGTGGGGCCTGGGGCTCGCCGGCGTGGGCGCACTCTCGCTCGCCGAGGGCCTCACCGACCTGCTCGGCCTCGGCCAGGAGGCGTGGTTCGTCGGGATCGGGGTGCTCGCGGTCCTGCTCGGTGTCACCGCGATGAGCCCGATCCTCGCCCGCCCCTACCTCGAGGCCGCCCGGTCGCTGTTCGAGCGGGTCCTCGGACCCATCGGCAACCTCGCCGGACAGAACACGCTGCGCCACCCGCGTCGGACGGCGGCCACCGCCTCCGCGCTCATGATCGGGCTGACGCTGGCCTGCACGATGGCCATCGTCGGCGCCTCGGCCGGCGCCACCGTCGACCAGCAGACCGAGGACACGTTCAGCGGCGACTACGTCGTGAGCAGCATCTTCGGCGGGCCGTTCTCCTCCAGCATCGCCGACCGGCTCGAGCAGGTCGACGGCGTCGAGGCCGTCGTCCAGCAGCGCTTCGGCTTCGCGCAGTACGACGGCGGGTTCGCCGGGATCGGCGCGACCGACCCCGAGGACCTCGAGCGCCTCGAGCTGGTCCTGGCCTCCGGGACGCCCGAGGACCTGGTGCTCGACACGGTGCTGCTCGCCGAGGGGTTCGCGCGCAGCAACGGCCTCGAGCAGGGCGACCCCGTCGAGGTGGAGGTCAACGCCGGGACCGCCGAGTGGACCGTCGCCGGCACGTTCGAGGCGAGCGCCCTGGTGCAGAGCGGGTTCCTCGTCTCGATCGAGACCTTCGAGAAGGCCGGCTACCCGGCGCAGGACAACTTCCTGGTGCTCTACACCGAGGCCGGTGCGTCCGGCATGCAGGACCGGCTCGACGAGGCCCTGGCCGACCAGCCGATCGTCACCGCGCAGGACCAGGAGGCCTTCGCCGCCGAGCAGCGCGCCCAGATCGACCAGTTCGTGCTCTTCATCTACGCGCTGCTGGGCCTGGCCCTGGTCATCGCCGTCCTCGGGATCGTCAACACCCTCGCGCTCTCGGTCATCGAGCGCACCCGCGAGGTCGGGCTGCTCCGCGCGATCGGGGTGACCCGTCGGCAGCTGCGCTGGATGATCACCCTCGAGTCCGTCGTGATCTCCTCCCTGGGCGCGGTGCTCGGGGTGGTCCTCGGGATCGGGTTCGGGTTCGCGCTGCTCACCGCGGTGCGCGACGAGGGGCTCGAGGTCATTGCCGTCCCCTATGGGCAGGTGGCGATCTTCCTCGTGCTCTCGATCGTGATCGGCGTGCTCGCCGCCGTGCTCCCGGCCCGCCGTGCGGCACGGCTCGACGTGCTCGAGGCGATCTCGACGGAGTAGGCGTCGCCGCCCGCGCGAGGGGTCCCGGACGACGACGAAAGGCTGTCGAGATCCTCCGAATGGCTGACGTGACAGGTTGTTTTCCCTACTGTGGGCCCATGGAGGAGGCGACGATGGCGACCGAGGGACGCCTCAAGCACGTCGTCGTCCGCGAGTACGTCCGCGACCTCGTCGCCGGCCACGCGCCCGGCTCGCCGGCCCCGTCCGAGCGTGAGCTGGTGCACCGCTTCGGCGTCGCCCGGATGACGGTGCGACAGGCCCTCGACACCCTCGTCACGGAGGGCCTGCTCGAGCGGATCCCCGGACGCGGCACCTTCGTGGCCCGCCCCCGACGCGTGGCGACCAAGATCAGCAGCTACACCGAGGAGATGTCGCGCCGGGGGCTCCTGGCCGAGTCGCAGACCCTGCTGGCACGCCGCGAGCAGGCCGGACCCGGCGTGGCCCGCGCCCTCCAGCTCACCGAGGGCGATGCGGTCATCCACTGGCGCCGGCTGCGTCGCGCCGACGCCGCGGTGGTCTGCATCGAGGACGCCTACCTCAACGAGGTGCTGCTCCCGGGGTTCCTCCAGGCCGGCATGCCCACCAGCCTCTACGAGGCTCTCGACGCCCGCGGGCTGCGCCCGACCTGGGTCGAGGACTCCATCTCCGCCGACACCGCGAGCCCCGAGGAGGCCGCCCAGCTCGAGATCGGCCGGGGCGGGGTCGTGCTGCGCCACTCGCGTCGCGGCCTCGTCGGCGACAAGGTCGTCGAGGTCTCGCGCAGCGTCTACCGCGCCGACCGGTACACGATGTTCCTCCAGCTGGGCGCCGACACCGCTCCGTAGCCACCGCCCGCACGTCGCCCGCACGAGCCCGGGCGCACGCTCGCCGGGCGCGTCACGCGCGGTCGAGGAAGCCCAGCCCCGCCGCGACCGTGCCGGTCTCCTCGCACACCCACACCGGGTCGGGTCCGCCGAGGTCGGGCTGGATGTAGAGCGAGTGCGCCGGGCCGTCGGTGCAGTCGGTGCACAGCGGCCACCGGCCGACCTGCTCGAAGAGCGCGTCCTGCACGTCCTGGGCGACGAGTCCGGCGACGTACACGTGGCCCTCGGGCCACTGCTCGGCCCACCACTGGCGTGAGGCGCAGGCGTCCTCCAGCGCCGAGACCGCCGCGGCGGTCGCCTGTCGTCGGGCCGTCAGGTCGGCCAGCACCCGCGCCCGCGCATCGATCAGCAGCCGTTCGTCCACGACCCCATTGTGCTCCCCGGGCAAGGGCGGTGTCCCGGACTCGGCCTCGGCTCCCCGATCCACGGCCTCCTGCGCCCTACCGTGGGTGCATGGCGGACGACTCCGGCGCGCACGGACTGCTCGAGGTGGCGGTCCTGCACGCCCGCGACGTGCCCGGCTGCGTCGAGGGCGGCGCCGACCGGCTCTCGCTCGCGGTCGACGGCCGGTCGCCCGACGTGCCGACGGCCTCGTCGGTCATCCGGGCCTGCGACCTCCCGGTGCGGGTGGTGCTGCGGCTCGACGACACGTTCACCACCAACGGTGGCGACCTGATGCGCCTGATCGGCCTCGCCCGCGAGTACGTCGCGCTCGGCGCCGAGGGCGTGGTGCTCGGGTTCCTCGACGCCGACCTCGGCATCGACGTCCAGACCACCCGGGCCCTGGTCGAGTCGCTGCCGGGCGTCCCGTGGACGTTCCACCGCGCGATCGACGCGACCCTCGAGCCGCGACGCGCCTGGGCCCACCTCGACGGGCTCCCCGGGCTCGACGCCGTCGCCACGGGCGGCTCCCCGCAGGGGCTGGCCCACGGCTACGACGACCTGCTCGCGCTGCTCGACGACGCCCCCGGCGTGGCGCGCGTGCTGATGGCGACCGGCGGCCTCCGGCCCGACCACGTGCCGTGGCTCGTGCAGGCGGGCGTGCGCCAGTTCCAGGTCGCCGAGCAGGTGCGACCCGGCGGCAGCGAGAAGGCCTACGTCGACGCGGGGCTGGTGCGCTCGTGGCGCCTGCTCCTCGACGACGTGGTGGCCCGACGGGGTCCCGGCCGTGCCGGTGCTCCCGGGGCACCCGGGGCCGGCCTCCCCGAGACCCGATGATCCTGATCGACCCGCCCTCGGTCGAGGGTCACGGCCGGCTGTGGTCGCACCTCGCCAGCGACACCTCCTTCGACGAGCTGCACGCCTTCGCGCGCTCGCTCGACATCCCCGAGCGCGGCTTCGACCGCGACCACTACGACGTCCCCTCGCAGTGGTACGACGCCGTGGTCGCCGCGGGCGCGACCCCGGTCAGCTCGCGCGAGCTGGTGCGTCGCCTGGTCGAGGCGGGGCTGCGACGGCGGCGGGGTCGAGCCGGCGGGTCAGGCACCCCGGACGACGCGTAGCTGCTCGAGCTCGCGCGCGGCGTTGGCGCGAGCCGGGGCCTCCCAGTGCGCGAGCGCGTGGCGGGTGTGGAAGAGCTGCGGCTTGTCGAGCAGGTCCGCGAGCACCAGCGCCCGGCCGGTGGCGAAGGTGCCGTCGTCGAGCTGGGGGTACTCCGTGCGCACCGCGGCGACGTAGGCGGCGTAGCGCTCGGCGGGCGCCGCGAGGATCGCGAGGTCGGCGTCGGAGAGCGCGCAGCCGGCCGGGTCGTCGGCGTCGGGACGGTGGGTCTCGGTCAGGCGCACGAGGCGGGCCACCTCGGCGACGGTCGCCGGGTCGCAGGCGGGGTCGTCGAGCAGCGGGAGGGCGTCCTCGGCCCACGTCGCCGAGCGCTCCTCGGCGTCGCGCTCACCGTCGTACACCCCGTCGTGGAACCACGCGGCGAGCACGACCGGCAGGGTCGGGAACACCTCGCCGGCCTCGGCGAGCACGTCGAGGCGCGAGAGCACCTCGGCCAGGTGCAGGGTGTCGTGGTAGCCGCGGGAAGGGTCTGCGTAGGCGGCGAGGAGCTCGTCGCGCAGGGCGGTCCCGGACTCCAGGGGCCACGCCGCGACGAGGTCGGGCAGCTGCTCGGGGGGCATCGGCCCATCCTCACACGACCGCGCCGGCGCCGGCGCGAGGCGTCGGCTCAGGCGGACGCGGGTGCCGGCGGCGGCGTCATCGCCCAGCGGATGGTGCCGGTGGCGGCGGTGCCGAGCCCTCGCACGACCGTGCGCTCGGTCAGCGGCAGCCACGGGAGTCGCAGGTGCGGGCGGGTCCAGGCCGGCATCAGCCCGACGGCGGCGGCGGCCAGGACGCCGTACGGCGCCCGAGCGGGGAGCGGCAGCGGGGGAGTGAGGAGCAGGTGCTTGACCGCCTCGCGGGCCTCGGGCGTGCCGTGCAGCTCGGGGCGGTAGCGCGCCAGGCACGCGCGCAGCTCGGCCTCGGAGTGCGGGACGTCGACCGCGCCGAGGGCCTCGGCGATCCGGGCCGCCTGGTCGAGGTAGGTGTCGCGCTCGGCCTGGTCGAGCGGGTCGCGGCCGTAGACGGTGTGGGCGCGCAGGAAGCTGTCGACCTCGGCGACGTGCACCCACCGGAGCAGGTGCGGGTCGTCGGCGGCGTACGGCGTCCCGTCGGGCATCTCGCCGGTGACCCGGCGGTGGATGGAGCGGACGACGTCGACGGCCTGCTGGGCGTCCTCGGCGTGGCCGAAGGACGTGACCGCGAGGAAGCGGCTGGTGCGGTGCAGCCGGCCCCACATGTCGCCGCGGTAGCCGGAGTGGTCGGAGACCGCCTTCATCGCCGCTGGGTGCAGGGTCTGCAGCAGCAGGGCACGCATGCCGCCGACGAACATCGAGGCGTCGCCGTGCACCCGCGTCAGCGGGCTGTCGGCCTCGAACCACCGCGGCCCCTCACGGCCGTGGATGCGCTCGCGGTGCGCCGGCCCGTCGGGTCCCGCGACCCGGTGGAAGAGGGCCTCCCCGAGCCGGGTGCGCGCAGCAGTGATCACACCTCGAGCCTAGGTCGCCCCCGACAACCCCTCAGGGTGACGCACAGGTGGCTGGGTCAGGCGTGCCAGGTGCGCAGCCAGATGGTCTGCGGGGAGTCGGCGAGGGCGGCCATGGCGGAGTCGCTGAGCGGGTCGGTGACGTCGGTGACGACGTAGCCCTGCTCGCCGTGGGTGGCGAGGTACTGCGCGACGACGTTGGCGCCCTGCTCGGCGAGGCGCTGGTTGAGGTCGGCCAGGACGCCGGGCACGTTGACGTGCAGGAAGCCGATGCGCGACCCGACCGTCAGCGCCGGGGCGAGGACCGCGGGCACGTTGACAGAGAGCTCGGTGCGGCCCTCGAGGGCGAAGCCGGCGAGCTTGCCGGCGACGAACCAGCCGATCTCCTCCTGCGCCTCCTGGGTCGAGCCGCCGACGTGCGGGGTGAGGATGACGTTGTCGAGCCCACGCAGCACCGACTCGAACTCGTCGCCCTGCGCCTTCGGCTCGACCGGGAAGACGTCGAGCGCGGCGCCGGCGATGTGGCCGGAGAGGATGTGCTCGCGCAGGGCGACGTCGTCGACGACCATCCCGCGGGCGGCGTTGATGAACAGCGAGCGAGGCTTCATCTTCGCGAACTGCTCCGCGCCGAAGAAGCCGGCGTTGCCGGGACGGCCGTCGACGTGCAGCGAGACGACGT
>JBFJKO010000053.1:0-11809 GCA_041634935.1 Nocardioides sp. | reverse complement strand
CGAGGATGTCGCAGGCGTTGCGGACGTCCTCGGTGGTGAGCTCGAAGATCACCTCGTCGACGCCCTTGCCCTCGGCGACGAGCCCGCGGACCTGCTCGTCGTAGCGCTCGCCGTCGGCGATCGCCCCGGCGAAGATCGTCGGGTTGGTCGTCACGCCGACCACCGAGGAGTTCTCGACAAGGTCGGCGAGGTTGCCCGACTCGATTCGCTCCCGCGAGAGGTCGTCGAGCCAGATGGAGACGCCTGCGTCAGCGAGCGTCTTGAGCCGGTCGGTCATGAGAACTCCTGGGGTCGGTGCTGGGTGGTCGGTGGGTGCGTCGCTCAGACGCCGGCAGCGATGCTGTCGCGTGCGGCGGTGGCGACGGCCTCGGCGGTGATGCCGAACTCGTCGTAGAGGCGCGCGTAGTCGGCCGACGCGCCGTAGTGGTCGATCGAGACGATGCGGCCCTGGTCGCCGACGTACTCGCGCCAGCCCTGCTTGACCCCGGCCTCGACCGAGACCCGGGCCTTGACGGTGGGCGGCAGGACCTTGTCGCGGTAGGCCTGGTCCTGCGCGTCGAACCACTCCAGGCAGGGGAGCGAGACGACGCGCGCCTTGACGCCGTCGGCGGCGAGCAGCTCGCGCGCCTTCACGGCGAGCTGCACCTCGGAGCCGGTGGCCATCAGGACGACGTCCGGGGTGCCGTCGGGGGCGTCGACGAGCACGTAGCCGCCCTTGGCGACCTCCTCGACGCCGGCCCAGTGCTCACCGGTCTCGGCGTCGAGACCGCGCGGGAAGACCGGCACGTTCTGACGGGTCAGGGCCAGGGCCGAGGGACGGTCGGTGTGGCCGAGGATGGCCGCCCAGGCCGCCGCGGTCACGTTGGCGTCGGCCGGGCGGACGACGTCCAGGCCGGGCATCGCGCGCAGCGAGGCGAGGTGCTCGACGGGCTGGTGGGTCGGGCCGTCCTCGCCCAGCCCGATGGAGTCGTGGGTCCAGACGTAGGTGACGGGCAGCCTGCTGAGCGCCGCCACGCGGACCGAGCCGCGCATGTAGTCGGAGAAGACCAGGAAGGTGCCGCCGAAGACGCGGGTCAGGCGGTCGGCCGCGATGCCGTTCATGATCGCGCCCATGCCGTGCTCGCGGATGCCGAAGTGCAGGACCCGGCCCTGGAAGGCGTCGCCGCTCCAGTCATCGGTCGAGCGGCCCTCGGGCACGAACGAGGGGACGTCCTTGATCGTGGTGTTGTTGGAGCCGGCGAGGTCGGAGGAGCCGCCCCACAGCTCGGGCAGGAGCGGCGCGAGGGCGTTGATGACCTTGCCGGACGCCGACCGGGTCGCGACGCCCTTGGGGTCGGCCTCGAAGGTCGGCAGCGCGTCGACGAGGCCGTCGGGCAGGGCGCGCTCCTTGAGGCGGCGCAGGAGCGCCTCCTTGTCGGGGTGGGCCGCGGCCCACGTGGCGTACTGCTCGTCCCAGGCAGAGCCCCAGGCCGCGCCGCGCTCGCGCAGCGAGCGGGTGTGGGCGAGGACGTCCTCGGGCACCTCGAAGTGCTTCTCGGGGTCCCAGCCGAGGACCTCCTTGGTCGCCGCGACCTCGTCGGGGCCCAGCGCGCTGCCGTGGGCGGCCTCGGTGCCCTGGGCGTTGGGGGCGGGCCACGCGATGACGGTGTCGAGCACGATCATCGACGGCTTGTCGGTGACCTCGGCGGCCTTGCGGATCGCCTCGTGCAGGGCCGGGACGTCCTCGCGGTAGTCGGTGCCACCGTTGGTCCAGTCGACGACCTGCACGTGCCAGCCGTAGGACTCGTAGCGGGCCGGGACGTCCTCGGTGAAGGCGATGTCGGTGTCGCCCTCGATCGAGATCCGGTTGCGGTCGTAGATCATCGTCAGGTTGCCGACCTGCTGGGTGCCGGCGATCGAGCTGGCCTCGCCGCTCACGCCCTCCTGGAGGTCACCGTCGGAGCAGATGGCGTAGACGTGGTGGTCGAAGAGGCTCTCCCCGGCCGCGGCCTCGGGGTCGAGCAGACCGTGGACGCGGCGCGCCGACATGGCCATGCCGACCGCGTTGGCGACGCCCTGGCCCAGCGGACCCGTGGTGACCTCGACGCCGGCGGTGTGGCCGAGCTCGGGGTGGCCGGGGGTCTTGGAGCCCCACGTGCGCAGCGCCTCGATGTCGCTGAGCTCGAGGCCGAAGCCCCCGAGGTAGAGCTGGGTGTAGAGGGTGATGCTGGAGTGTCCGCACGAGAGGACGAAGCGGTCGCGGGCGATCCACTCGGGATCCGCCGGGTCGTGGCGCATGACCTTCTGGAAGAGCAGGTAGGCCACCGGTGCCAGGCTCATGGCGGTTCCGGGGTGACCGTTGCCGACCTTCTGCACGGCGTCCATCGCGAGTACACGCGCGGTGTCGACGGCCTTGGCGTCCAGGTCGGTCCAGTCGAGTGAATCAGGGGTGCTCACGCTGCTCCTTCGAAGGCTCCAGGGTGGAGCTCCAGTGCTGTGTCCTCGGGCAGTACGGAGCCTACTCATGTCGGGCGATAGACTCACACCGCCTCGGCGGGTGTGGACTCATGCCCGTCGCCTACCCTGGAGCAGGGAGTCGGACCACTCGGGAGGTCCAGCACGACCCCGCCCAGCCAGCATCAACCGAGCAGAGGACGTCTGTGACCTACGTCGGCGAATCCCGCCCCGCCCTGCCGGGAGCGGACGACTCCTCGGCACCGCAGGCCGGTGCGGCGGGGTTCAAGGACGTCGTCGCGGCGTACGTCGGTCTCACGAAGCCACGCGTGATCGAGCTGCTGCTGCTGACCACCGTGCCGGTGATGTTCTTCGCAGCCCGCGGCGTACCGCCCCTGGGGCTGGTCGTCGCCACCGTCATCGGCGGGACGCTCTCGGCCGGCTCGGCGTCGGCCTACAACTGCGTCTACGACCGCGACATCGACGAGCAGATGCGCCGTACGCGCCGCCGGGCGTTGCCGCGCCACATGGTCAGCCCGCTCGCCGCCCTGGTCTTCGCCACGGTGCTGGCGGTGGTGTCGACCGTGGTGCTCGCGGTCTTCGTCAACCCGCTCTCGGCCGGGCTCTCGCTCGGGGCCAACGCGTTCTACGTGTTCGGCTACACGATGATCCTCAAGCGCCGCACCACCCAGAACATCGTCTGGGGCGGGCTGGCGGGCTGCTTCCCGGCCCTCATCGGCTGGACGGCGGTCACCAACGAGCTGTCGTGGATCCCGGTGATCCTGTTCGCGGTCGTCTTCTTCTGGACGCCGCCGCACACCTGGGCGTTGGCGCTGCGCTACCGCGAGGACTACGCCAACGTCGACGTCCCGATGCTGCCGGTGGTCAAGAACGCTCGCGAGGTGGGCCGCCAGATCGTCCTGTACTCCTACGTGATGGTCGCCACGTCCCTCCTGCTGTGGCCGGTCGCCGGCACCGGACCGGTCTACCCGATCGCCGCGCTCGTGCTCGGGGCGGTCTTCCTGGTGGAGGCGCACCGCATGTGGGGCCGCGCCCGCGGCACCGAGGACCTCAGCGTCATCCAGCCGATGCGCCTGTTCCACCACAGCAACCTCTACCTGTCGCTGCTGTTCGTCGCCGTGGCGCTGGACCCGCTGCTCTTCTGATCGGCCGGTGCCGGGATCCCCGGTGATCCGGGGATCCCTGACGTTCTCAGGGGTTGCAACCCCTGAGAACGTCAGGAAGCCCCTGAGAAGACCGGCCCGCGAAGCCCGCCGTATCAGGCGGTCGGGTCGACCAGCACGATCTCGAGCACGACCCAGGTCACGGCCGCCGAGATGAGTCCGGCACCGAGCATGTGGAAGCCGACGAGGATCTCGGGCAGGCCGGTGAAGTACTGCACGAAGCCGACCGCGCTCTGCGAGGCCTGCACCGCGAGGAGCACGAGGACGGCGCGGAACGCCGGGCCGCGCCCACGCGTGGCCCACACGGTGAAGAGGGCGCCGAGGGTCAGACCGACGAAGAGGAAGACCGCGTCGGCGTGGAGCTGGCTGATCTCGAGGGTGTCCAGGCCGTTGCGGGGGGTCGCGGCGTCACCTGCGTGCGGGCCGGCCCCGGTGACCACCACGCCCACGACCAGCACCAGCCACGCCGAGGCGAGCAATGACCATGCGAGGGCCGGCAGCGGACCGCCGCGCGACCAGGTGGCCTCGGGGTGGTCGAGGCGGCGCAGGAACAACACCGCGACGCCCACCATGGCCATCGAGACCAGCAGGTGGAACCCGACGATCCAGGGGTTGAGCCCGGTGAGCACGGTGATGCCGCCGATCACCGCCTGGGCCGGGATGCCCAGGGCCAGCACGAGGGCGAGGCGGCGCAGCCGGCGCCGTCCGGTCTGCACCGCGGCGACGAAGGTCGCGACCGCCACGGCGGTCAGCACGAAGGTCAGCATCCGGTTGCCGAACTCGATCGCGGTGTGGATGTCCATCTCGCCCTGGGGGCGGAAGGAGTCCTCGGTGCAGCGCGGCCAGGTGGGGCACCCGAGTCCGGACCCGGTCAGGCGGACGGCGCCGCCGGTCACGACGATGCCGATGTTGGCGACCAGGCTCGCCCAGCCGAGCTGGCGCACGTACGGCGCCAGGTGGACGAGACGGCTCATTCCCACGTGAAGGTCCTAGCGGTGGCGACGGCTCCGACGACGGCCCACACGGCGAGGACCACCAGGTCCCGCACAGCGACGCTCGCCTCGGAGAGGGCGGCGCGCATGGCCTCGCCGAGCGCGCCCGAGGGCAGGAAGGCGACCACGTCGCCGAAGGAGCCGTAGGCCGAGACCGGCAGGACGACGGCGCCACCGGCGAGCAGCAGCAGGTAGATCAGGTTGGCGGCTGCGAGCGTCGCCTCGGCCCGCAGCGAGCCGGCCACGAGCAGCCCGAGCGAGGCGAACGCGGCCGTCCCGAGCACGACGGCGAGCAACAGCGCGACGACGTCGGCGTCGGGGTCCCAGCCGAGCGCGAAGCCCACGCCCGAGATCACCGCGACCTGGAGCACCTCGACGGCGAGTAGGGCGAGGACCTTGCCGCACAGCAATCCGGTGCGTGAGAGCGGCGAGGTGCCGAGACGCTTGATGACGCCGTAGCGCCGCTCGAAGCCCGTGGCGATGGCCAGGGAGGTGAACGACGTCGACATGATCGCCAGCGCGAGGACGCCGGGGGTGAAGGTGTCGACGCCGTAGGAGAGGTTGACCCGGTCGGCTCCGCGGACCCCGCCGATCAGCACGATCACCGGGATGACCACGGCGAGGAGCAGCTGCTCGCCGTTGCGCAGCATCAGCCGCGCCTCCATCGAGGCCTGGGTGGTGACCTGACGCAGGAACGGGGCGGCGCCGGGGGCCGGGGTGAAGGTGCTCATGCGGGTTCTTCCTGCGACGAGGCCGTCAGCTCGAGGAAGACGTCCTCGAGGTTGCGCTGGCCCAGGGTCAACGACTCCGGGAGCACGTCGTTGGCCTCGCACAAGCGCGAGACCTTGGCCAGGGTCGAGGAGTCGGCCGGCCCGGTGACGAGCAGCGAGACGGCGTCCAGCTGGGTGACCTCGGTGCCGTCGCCGAGCGCGACCCGCAGCGACTCCGGTGCGCTGGGCGGGAACGGCTCGGTGACCACGAGCCGGATCGTGGCCCGGGTGCCGCCGCGGGTCAGCTCGAGGGGCGTGCCCGAGGCGACCAGCGAGCCCTTGTCGACGATGTGCACGCGGTCGGCGAGGCGCTCGGCCTCCTCCATGTAGTGCGTGGTCAGCACGACCGTGACGCCGTCGGTGCGCAGCTCCTCGAGCAGCTCCCAGACGGTACGGCGCACGGCGGGGTCGAGCCCGGCGGTCGGCTCGTCGACGAAGACGAGCTCGGGGCGCCCGACCAGCGCCATCGCCAGGCCGAGGCGCTGCTGCTGGCCGCCGGAGAGGCGTCGGTAGGGGGTCCGGCCGCAGTCGTCGAGGCCGAGCCGCTCGACGAGGACGGCGGGGTCGAGCGGGTGGGCGTGCAGGCGCGCGACGTGGTGCAGCATCTCGACGGCCCGGACGCCGCTCCAGGCGCCGCCGCTCTGGAGCATGACGCCGATGCGGGGGAGCAGCGCCTTGCGGTCGCGGATCGGGTCGAGCCCGAGCACCCGCACGGTGCCCTGCTGCGGACGTCGGTAGCCCTCGCAGGTCTCCAGGGTCGTGGTCTTCCCGGCGCCGTTGGGGCCGAGGACCGCCGTGATCGTGTGGCGCTCGACCGCGAGCGAGAGCCCGGCGACGGCGACCTTGGCGCCGTACTGCATCACCAGCCCGTCGACGAGGACGGCAGGTGAGTCGGGCACGCCCCGAGTCTAGGAGGCCCCTCGCACCCCCCGGAGGGCGAGGTGCCCCTGCACCTAGGCTGGCGGTGTGAACGACGTGATCACCGCTGCGGTGTACGTGCTGGGCGGGGTCAGCGCCCTCGTGGCCCTCGTGCTGATCATCCGCGACGAGGTCGCCCAGGACCGCACCTTCGCGCTGCTGGCCCTGACCGAGGTCGTGCTGCTCGTGCAGCTGGTCGTGGGGTGCGTGCTCCTGGCCGGCACCGAGCGCGACGTGGAGGGCGTGCTCTTCGTCAGCTACCTGGTCGGCGTGGCGCTGGCCCTGCCGATCGGAGCCTTCTGGTCGCTGGCCGAGCGCTCCCGGTCCGGCACCGGGGTGCTGGTGGTGGCGGCACTGACCGTGCTGGCGCTGCAGGTGCGGCTCGTCGACATCTGGAGCGGTGGCTTCGGTGCGTGATCTCTCCTCCGGGCCCGGCCGGATGCTCGTCTTCGTGTACGGCGTCTTCGCGGTCGCCGCGACCGGCCGCTCGGCGATCCAGCTGGGCACCGACGCGGGCAACGCGCCGTTCGCCTATTCGCTCTCGCTCGTGGCCGCGGTGATCTACCTCGTCGCGACCACGTGCCTGCTCGTCGGGGGCACCCGGGCCTGGCGGGTCGCCGTGGTCGCCTGCGTCGTCGAGCTGGTCGGCGTCCTGGTCGTGGGCGTCCTGTCGTACGTCGACACCTCGCTCTTCCCCGACCGGACGGTGTGGTCGCACTTCGGGCAGGGGTACGCGTTCCTGCCGTTGGTGCTGCCGTTCCTCGGGCTCGCCTGGCTGCGGGCGACCCGCCCGCACCCGGACTTCTCAGGGACTGCCTGACGTTCTCAGGGGTTGCATCCCCTGAGAACGTCAGGGATCCCCGGTGAACCGGGGATTCCGGCGCCGCCCATCAGCGCACGCGGAACGACACCGGCACCGGGCCCGCGGCACGCGCGATCCCGCCGATCTGTGCCGCCACCGGCGCCGGGTGCTCCTCCCACCGCGGAGTGAGGTCGAGCGCGGCGACCAGGCGGTGCAGCGCCGTGGCCATGGCGGTGAGCGAGAACGGCTGTGCCGGGCAGGTGTGCCGGCCGTGGCCGAACGCGGTGACGAGCTGCGGCGAGGCGAGTCCGTCGGTCTCGCGCAGGCGGTGGCGGTCCCAGCGGTCCGGGCGCCAGGTGTCGAGGCCGGGCGCCGCCGAGCTGTTGAGCAGCGGCAGCAGCGTCGCGATCGTCCACCCCGGCGGCACGTCGTAGACGGCATCACCGACGTCGAGTCGCACGGGCGCCAGCACCGACCGCGCCATGATCGAGCGCTGGGCCAGCCTGGTCGACTCCAGGGCGCAGCGTTGCGTGTGGGGCGCGTCGCCCGCACGCACCAGAGCCAGCGCCTCGGGATGCTCGAGCAGGTCGACAAGGGCCCAGCCGAGCGCCGCGTGCAGGTTCGACATCGAGGCGACGTGCACCAGGACGACGTCGAGTGCGATGCCGCGGCGTCGTACGACGTGGTCCTCGCCGGCCCAGGACGCCTCGATCCGCTCGCGCAGCGGCGTGCCGGGGCCGTCGAGCAGTCCGTCGACCACGTCGACGACCTCCTCCATCGCCGCCGTCTCGGCGCGCTTGCCCGAGGCGGCCACCGCCGCCATGGCGTCGGGGTGCACGAACGCGTCGGAGCCGTCGAGGGTGTCGAAGGCGGCGACCAAGCGGTCGAAGATCACCCCCGACGCCGCTGCGGGACCGAGCCACGAGGCGAGTCCGAGACGGTGCCCCAGCCGGCGGGTGAGGTCGAACACGTCGGCAGCGCCCGAAGTGCCCGCCGGACCCAGCTCGACGAGGGCGTCGTCGAGCGCCCGGTCGAGGTGCGAGAGGTAGCCGGCGACGTCGTCGCGGCCGAAGAGGGTGCCCGGCAGGGTGCGGCGGCCCTCGAACAGGACGTCGGGCAGCTTGCGTCGCAGCATGAGGTAGTCGGCGACGCCCTTGCTGGCGACGTCCTCCCTGAGCGCGTAGAACGACTCCACGCCCGTGGGCGAGAAGGTGAACAGGTAGCGTTCGCGGCCGTGCTCGACGGTGAAGGTGTCGCCGTGACGGGCGCGAGCCGCGGCGATGTCGGCCACGGCATCGGCGACCGGGACGTGCCACGGCAACCCGTGACCGACGGCGAGCGGGGGACGGGGACGCACGGGAGCGGGCACCGCCCCATCCTGTCAGGACTGACGAAACCCCGGCCCCGACGGGCCGTCCGGCGGGTTAGGGGAACCTTCCTTGAACGGCCTCGACCATTAACGGCACACTGGGGTTGTGGAATTCATCCAGGGCGACCTCACGACGCGGCAGCGCGTTGCTCGGTCGATCCTGGTCGAAGGACCCTCGACCGCCGCGGTCCTGGCTGACCGGCTCGAGCTCACGCCCGCTGCGGTGCGCCGCCACCTCGACCACATGGTCGAGGACGGCACGCTCGAGGCCCGTGACCCTCGTCCGGCCGGCTCACGCGGTCGCGGTCGCCCCGCCAAGGTCTTCGCGCTCACCCAGTCGGGTCGCGAGGGCTTCGAGAAGCAGTACGACGACCTCGCCGTCCAGGCTCTGCGCTTCGTTGCAGAGACCGGGGGCGAGGACGCCGTGCGCGACTTCGCCCAGCGGCGTGTCGCCTTCGTGGAGGAGCGCTTCGACGCCGTGGCCGCCGAGAACCCCGACCTCGGACCGGTCCAGGTCCTGGCCCGGGTCTTCACCGACGAGGGGTACGCCGCCGGCGTGCGCGAGTCGCCGGTCGGCGACCAGCTGTGCCAGCAGCACTGCCCCGTGTCGTCGGTGGCCCACGAGTTCCCGCAGCTGTGCGAGGCCGAGACCGAGGCGATTGCCCGGGTCCTCGACCGCCACGTGCAGCGACTGGCGACGATCGCCCACGGCGACGGCGTCTGCACCACGTGCATCCCCAACGGGCCGGCCGCAGCTGCGGCTCGGTCGACCCACCCGCAAACGCTGAAGGAGCAGGTCAGCTGATGACGACCATCGACGAGCGCAACCCCGAGCTCGAGGGCATCGGTCGCTACGAGTTCGGTTGGAGCGACACCGACACCGCAGGCGCCACCGCCAAGCGCGGGCTCAGCGAAGAGGTCGTGCGCGACATCTCCGCCAAGAAGGACGAGCCGCAGTGGATGCTCGACATGCGCCTCAAGGGCCACAAGCTCTTCGGGCGCAAGCCGATGCCCACGTGGGGCTCCGACCTCGGCGGCATCGACTTCGACAACATCAAGTACTTCGTGCGGTCCTCCGAGAAGCAGGCCGCGACGTGGGACGACCTCCCCGAGGAGATCAAGAACACCTACGACCGCCTGGGCATCCCGGAGGCCGAGAAGCAGCGTCTGGTCTCGGGCGTCGCGGCGCAGTACGAGTCGGAGGTCGTCTACCACTCGATCCGTGAGGACCTCGAGGAGCAGGGCGTGCTCTTCCTCGACACCGACACGGCCCTGAAGGAGCAGCCCGAGCTGTTCAAGGAGTACTTCGGCACGGTCATCCCGACCGGCGACAACAAGTTCTCCGCGCTCAACACCGCCGTGTGGTCGGGTGGCTCGTTCATCTACGTGCCCAAGGGCGTCCACGTCGACATCCCGCTCCAGGCCTACTTCCGGATCAACACCGAGAACATGGGCCAGTTCGAGCGCACCCTGATCATCGTCGACGAGGGTGCCTACGTGCACTACGTCGAGGGCTGCACCGCCCCGATCTACTCCTCGGACTCGCTGCACTCCGCGGTCGTCGAGATCATCGTCAAGAAGGGTGGTCGCTGCCGCTACACGACCATCCAGAACTGGTCGAACAACGTCTACAACCTCGTCACCAAGCGCGCGGTCTGCGAGGCCGGCGCCACGATGGAGTGGGTCGACGGCAACATCGGCTCCAAGGTCACGATGAAGTACCCGGCCGTCTACCTGATGGGCGAGCACGCCAAGGGCGAGACGCTCTCCATCGCCTTCGCGGGCGAGGGCCAGCACCAGGACGCCGGCGCCAAGATGGTGCACGCCGCGCCCAACACCTCCTCCTCGATCCTGTCGAAGTCGGTGGCGCGTGGCGGTGGCCGCACGTCCTACCGCGGCCTGATCCAGGTCAACGAGGGTGCGCACGGCTCCAAGTCCAACGTGCTCTGCGACGCGCTGCTGGTCGACCAGATCAGCCGTTCCGACACCTATCCCTACGTCGACATCCGCGAGGACGACGTCTCGATGGGTCACGAGGCCAGCGTCTCGAAGGTCTCCGACGTCCAGCTCTTCTACCTGATGTCGCGCGGCATGGCCGAGGACGAGGCCATGGCCATGATCGTGCGTGGCTTCGTCGAGCCGATCGCCAAGGAGCTTCCGATGGAGTACGCCCTCGAGCTCAACCGCCTCATCGAGCTCCAGATGGAAGGCGCTGTCGGCTGATCGCCGACACCTCCCCACCCACACGTGGGTCGCGCCCCGTGCGACCACCGACGCTAGGAAGACACCTGTAGTGACTGTGACTGATGCTGCCCGCGAGAGCGTGGAGTCGGCGCTCGAGCAGGGCCCCGGAACGAAGGACGGGCACCTGAACGTGTCCCACCTGAACCCGCCGCCGTCGTACGACCTCGCCGACCACCCGGTCCCGACCGGACGCGAGGAGATCTGGCGCTTCACCCCGCTGAAGCGGCTCGGGGGGATCCTCGACGGTGAGGCGTCCGACGCCTCGCTGACGTGGGACACCACGCTGCCCGAGGGCGTGACCCTCGACCGGATCACCGCCGAGCAGGCGCGTGAGCTCGGCGAGCTCGCGCCCAGCGACCGCGCCTCCGCCCTTGCGGTCGCGAACGCCGGCGGCGCGATGCTGCTCGACGTCCCGGCCGAGGCCGAGATCGCCGAGCCGATCGTCATCCGCCTGACCGGTGAGTCCCTGGACGACCTCGTCTGGGGCCACCTCGTCCTGCGCGTGGGCCGCTTCGCGAAGGCCACGATCGTCCTGGTCCACTCGGGCTCGGCGCGCTACAGCGCGACGACCTCCGTGCTGGTCGGCGACGGCGCCGACGCCAACGTCGTCTCCCTGCAGGACTGGAACGACGACGCCGTGCACCTCGGTCGCGACGCGATCCTCGTGGGTCGCGACGCCTCGGTGCGCCACACCGCCATCAGCTTCGGTGGTGACGTGGTGCGGCTCAACGCCAACGTCGAGTACGCCGGTCCCGGCGGGTCGGCCGAGCTGCTCGGCCTCTACTTCGCCGACGAGGGCCAGCACCTCGAGCACCGGCTCTTCGCCGACCACAACCAGCCCAAGACGAAGAGCAACGTGCTCTACAAGGGTGCGCTGCAGGGCGACAAGGCCCACACCGTCTGGATCGGCAACGTGCTGATCCGCAAGGTCGCCGAGGGCATCGAGACCTACGAGGAGAACCGCAACCTCGTGCTCACCGACGGCTGCCAGGCCGACTCGGTGCCGAACCTCGAGATCGAGACCGGCGAGATCGAGGGGGCCGGGCACGCCTCGGCCACCGCGCGCTTCGACGACGAGCAGCTGTTCTACCTGCGTT
>JBFJKO010000052.1:0-11876 GCA_041634935.1 Nocardioides sp. | reverse complement strand
GTCACCGACCGCCATCGCGTGGCCGATGATCGGCGACTCCTTCAGGTAGTTCTCGATGTTGGAGGGCGCGATGTTCTTGCCCGAGGAGGTGATGATCAGCTCCTTCTTGCGGTCGACGATGGCGATGAACCCGTCGTCGTCGAGCGTCCCGATGTCGCCGGTGTGCACCCAGCCGTCGGCGTCGATGAGCTCGGCGGTCTTGTCGTCGGCGCGGTAGTAGCCCGAGGTGTTGACCGGCCCGCGCACCAGGACCTCCCGGTCGTCGCCCAGGGTGACCTCCATGCCAGGGGTCGCCCGCCCGACCGTGCCGAGCTTGAACCCGTCCGGGCCGTTGGCGGTGACGGCGCCGCAGGTCTCGGTCATGCCGTAGACGTCGTAGACCTTGATGCCGAGACCGGCCATGAACTTCGCGACCTCCAACGGCATGGGCGCAGCCGCCGACGCGGCCCACTGGACCTGGTCGAGACCGAGGAGGAGCTTGAGGAAGCCGAGGATGGCGGCGTCGGCGTCGGCGTAGGCCTGCTCGATCTCCGGGGTCATGGTGCCCCCGACCTGCTGGGCCTCGACCCAGGCGAGGCCGGCGGCCATCGCGTCTTGGACCATCTTCACGTTCGCGGGGTCGGGGTCGGCGGCGAGCTTGGCCGAGATGCCGGTCTTGATCTTCTCCCACACCCGCGGCACCCCGAAGAACGACGTCGGGTGCACCTCGCCCAGCGTGGCGAGCAGCTCGGCGGGGTCGCCGATGGTGTGCACGTGCCCGCCCATGAAGATCGGGGCGTAGATGCCCAGGGTGCGCTCGGCGATGTGCGCGAACGGCAGATAGCTCACCTGGCGCTGGGGCTCGTGCAGCCCCGCGCCCTCGAGCGTGCTGACCACCTCGTAGAGCACGTTGTGGTGGCTGAGCACCACGCCCTTGGGGTTGCCGGTGGTGCCGGACGTGTAGAGGATCGTCGCCGGCGCCTCGGGGGTCAGCTCCTTGGCGCGGGCCGTCACCTCGTCCGGGTTGCTCGCGCGGCGGGCCTGACCCGCGGCGAGGAAGTCGGCCCAGGAGACGTAGAGGTCGCCCTCGGGGACCGCGCTCGGGTCGATCAGCACGACCTTGAGCAGGCTGCCGGAGGCGTCGATGGCCTGCGACCAGCGGGCGAGGTGGTCGGCGTTCTCGAGGATCGCGACCGTCGGCTCCGACTGGCCGGCGACGAAGGCCACCTGCTCGACCGACAGGGTGTTGTAGATCGACATCGGGGTGGCGGCGGCGTGGACGGCGCCGATGTCGGCGACGACGTGCTCGATGCGGTTGGTCGCCATGATCGCCACGTGGTCGCCGGTGGCCACGCCGGCGTCGATGAGCGCCGCGGCGACGTCGAAGCCGCGCGACTGCGTCTCGGACCAGGTCAGGGTGCGCCAGGACTCACCGTCGGCGACGTCGTGCTTGTCGGAGTACGCCGGCTGGTCGCCGTACGTGGCAACGGTGTCGGCCAGGGCATCGACGAGGGTCCGGCCGGCGACCTTCTGCTCGATCTCGGCGCGCTTGGTCTGGACGTCCTGGTTCATCTTCGGCTCCTGGGGAAACGAGTGGGCGAGATCAGCAACGGGGGCGTGACGTTGCTCACGATCCTGCCGTGTGCAGTCAAGCCCCCGCTACCGGTTCGCCGTGATCCCCGGCAGCCGCCGGGCCGGGTCTCGCTCAGATGCCGAGCATCCGGCCGATGATCTCCTTCTGGATCTCGGTCGTGCCGCCGTAGATCGTCTGGATGCGCGAGTCGGTGTAGGCCTTCGAGATCGGGTACTCCGACATGTAGCCGTAGCCGCCGTGCAGCTGGACGCCGTTGTCGGCGAACTTCTTCTGCAGCTCGGTGGTCCACCACTTCGCCATCGACGCGAGCGAGGTGTCGACCTCCCCGGCGTTGAGCTTGAGGATGCAGTCGTTGACGAAGAGCCGCGCGATGTAGACCTCGGTGGCCATCTCGGCGAGCATGAAGCGGTTGTGCTGGAACTTCCCGATCGGCTTCCCGAAGGCCTCGCGCTCCTTGGCGTAGTCGAGGCAGAGGGTCATGATGTGCTCCATCGCGGCCACGGCGATCGCCGCGATCGAGATCCGCTCCTGGGGCAGGTTGACCATCAGGTTGATGAAGCCGCTGCCCTCCTCGCCGAGGAGGTGGGACTTGGGCACCTCGACGTTGTCGAAGAAGAGCTCGGCGGTGTCCTGCGCCTTGAGGCCCATCTTGTCGAGGTTGCGGCCGCGCTCGAAGCCGGCCATCCCGCGCTCGACGACGAGCAGGCTGATGCCCTGGTGGCCCGCGTCGGGGTCCGTGCGGCAGACCACGATCACGAGGTCGCTCATGATGCCGTTGGAGATGAACGTCTTGGAGCCGTTGAGCACGTAGTGGTCGCCCTTGTCGACCGCCGTGGTGCGGATGCCCTGGAGGTCGGAGCCGGCGCCCGGCTCAGTCATCGCCACTGCCGAGATCAGCTCGCCGCTGACCAGGCCGGGGAGCCACCGCTGCTTCTGCTCCTCGGTGCCCAGGGAGCTGATGTAGGGGACGATGATGTCGGTGTGCACGGGGAACCCGAGGCCGCTCGCGCCGACCTTGGAGATCTCCTCGGCCACGATCGCGTTGTAGCGGAAGTCCTTGATGCCCGCGCCGCCGTACTCCTCGTCGACGTCGAAGCACAGCAGGCCCATCTCGCCGGCCTTGGTCCAGACCTCGCGGCTGACCTGGCCGTCCTTCTCCCACTGCTCGTGGAACGGGACGACCTCCTTCTCCATGAAGGCCCGCACGGTGGTGCGGAAGTCCTCGTGCTCCTGCTCGTAGATGGACGGGGTCTCGGGCATGGCGTGGCCTCCGGGGCTGGTCTCGGTGTCGGTGCGGCGGTGGGCGACTCGTGTTCGCCAACGTTGGTGTGACAGTACTACTGTCATCGTCATGAGCACAGCCCTCCACGACGCGGACGACGACCTGCTCACCATCGACGAGCTGGCCGCTGCCGTGGGGCTGACCGTGCGCACCACGCGCTACTACGCCAGCCTGGGGCTCATCGCCCCGCCGGAGCGGCGCGGCCGGATCGCCTACTACGGCTCGGTGCACCGCGCGCGGCTCGAGCTCGTGCGGGCGCTGCAGGACCACGGCTTCACCCTCCAGGCGATCGAGCGCACCCTCGCCGGGGTGCCCGCCGAGGCCGGGGTCGAGGACCTCGCCCTCCAGCGCGCGATGCTCACCTCCTGGACCGCCGAGCCGCCGGCGCGCCTGACCCGCAGCCAGCTCGAGAAGAAGGCCGGCCGCCGCCTCAGCGAGGCCGACCTCCAGCTCCTCACCCGGGTCGGCGGGATCGAGGTGCACGGCGACGAGTTCGTCGCGATGCCGCACCTCGAGGTGAGCGTGCAGCTGCTCGACGTCGACGTGCCGCTCGAGAGCCTCGGGCTCGCCGAGGACGCCATCCGGCGCCACATGGAGTCGCTGGCCGACGAGCTCACCACGATCCTGCACACCCAGGTGCTCGAGCCCTTCCGGGCCAGCCAGTCCTCGCCCGAGGACGCCGTCCGGCTCGAGCAGACCGTCGCCCAGCTACGCCGGCTCACCCTCGAGGCCGTGGTCTCGGGCTTCCAGCGCGCGGCCAACGCGGTCATCGCCCGCTCGCTGTCGCGCTGAGGCAGTTTCACCACTACAGCGGAGAATCTCCCGCTTCTGTCAAGGAGTTCCGTACAAGAAGCGGGAGATTTGGACCCACCTCAGGACACGATCTCCTTGAGCGCCTCGATCTCGGCGGCCGGGTCGGCGGCGGCCGGGGTGACCTGCAGGTGGGTGACGCCGGCCTCGCGGAACGCCGCGACCCGCTCCTCGACGTACGACCTCGGGCCGACGAGGTTGGCGGCCTCGAGCCACTCGGTGGGGATGAGCGCCTCGGCCTCCTTCTTCTTGCCGCTGAGGTAGAGGTCCTGGATCTCGGTCGCCTCGGCCTCGTAGCCGTACTGGCGGGCGACGTCGTTGTAGAAGTTCTTGCCCTTGGCGCCCATCCCGCCGACGTAGAGCGCGAAGATCGGGCGGGCGAGGTCGAGCATGCCCTTGACGTCGTCACCGATCGCGAGCAGTCCGCCGGCGGTGACCTGGAGGGGGCCGAGGTCGGCCGAGCGCTTGGCCGCACCGGCGGCGAGCGACTCGCCCCACACCGAGTGCGCCTTCTCCGGGTAGAACAGGTGGGGGATCCAGCCGTCGGCGACCTCGGCGGTCATCTCGACGTTCTTGTCGCCGAGCGCGGCGACCCAGATCGGCACCTCGGGCCGCTCGGGGCGGGTGAGCAGCTTGAGCGGCTTGCCCAGGCCGAGGCCCTGGTCGGCCGGCAGGGGGAGGGTGAAGTCGCGGCCCTGGTGCTCGAGCGGCTCGCGGCGCATGCCCTGACGCACGATGTCGATGACCTCGCGCGTGCGACCCAGCGGCCGCTTGTAGGGCAGGCCGTGGAAGCCCTCGATCACCTGCGGGCCCGAGGCCCCGAGACCGAGCACCGCGCGCCCGGCCGAGACGTTGTCGAGCCCGGCTGCGGTCTGCAGCAGCGCACCGGGGGTGCGGGAGAAGACGTTGAGGATGCCGGCGCCGATCTGCACCGTCTCGGTCTTGGCCGCGAGGTAGCCCATCAGCGTGGGGGAGTCGAAGCCGTACGCCTCCGCGACCCACACCAGGTCGAGGCCCGCCTTCTCCAGCAGGGCCACCTGGTCGGCCGCGGCGCGGGGGTTGCCGTCATACATCAGCATCGTGGACAACTTCATGGCGGGCTCCCTGCGATCGACTCTGACAGTTGCACTGTGACCTTAGCGTCCGCGAGGGGGACTCACCCGGGAGGACCATCGAGCGGGTGCCATAGTGCGATGGCACGTCCATCGAGAGACCGAGCTATCCAGGAGACACACCGTGAGCTATCGCATCGCCGTCATCGGAGGCACCGGACCGCAGGGCAAAGGGCTCGGCTACCGCTTCGCCCGCCACGGCCACACCGTCGTCCTCGGCTCGCGCGCCGCCGAGAAGGCCGTGCCCGTCGCGGCCGAGGTCGCCGAGCGGCTCGCCGACGTCGACGGCGCGGGCGAGGTCACCGGCGCCTCCAACGTCGAGGCCTGCGCGGGCGCGGACGTCGTCCTGCTGGCGGTCCCGTACGACGGCCACGACGAGCTCGTCGCCACGCTGCCGCTCGACGACACCATCGTCGTCTCCTGCGTCAACCCGCTCGCCTTCGACAAGCAGGGCCCCTCGGGTCGCGTCGTCGACGGCGGCGAGGGCTCGGCGGCCGAGTCGGCGCAGCGCATCGCTGCCGGCTCCCGTGTGGTGGGGGCGTTCCACCACGTCTCGGCGGTCACGCTGTGGGGTGACGCGGAGTTCCTCGACGAGGAGGACATCCTGGTCGTCGGCGACGACGCCGAGGCCAAGCAGGTCGTCATGGAGCTGGCCCGCTCGGTCACCGGACGCGACGGCGTGGACGCCGGCCGGCTGCGCCTGGCCCGTCAGCTCGAGCCGCTGACGGCCGTGCTGATCTCGATCAACAAGAAGTACAAGACGCACTCGGGCGTGCGTATCTCCGGCATCTGAACGACGTGCGGTCGGGCGCACCCGTGAGCGGGTCGCGCCCGGCTGCTAGCCGGCGGAGCGGGTGCTGCTGGTCGCGGTCGGCTCGGCCGACCGGTCGACGCGCGCCTTCTCCTCGGCGCCCAGCAGGCCGAGCTCGACCCCGAGAGGGACCCAGAGCTCGGCGGCCCGGGCGGCGCTGATGTGGCCGCGGTCGCGGTAGGCGATCGTCGAGCCGACGACCACCGGGCACAGGTTCTGGGCGCACAGCCACGGCGACGGGTTGACCCACGGGACGCCGGCGCGGGTGGCGGCGTCCTCGGAGATCATCCGGTTGCGCTCGCTCCACGGGGTCGGGGGGAACATGCAGTCGCCGAGGTCCGCGCCGCGCTTGGCCAGGCACGCGCCGGGCTCCTCGGGGAGCCGGGGCACGTCGGAGAGCAGGACCATCCGGTCGACCAGCGGCAGGTAGGCGGCGAACATGTCGTCGAAGCCCTCGGCGACGTTCTCGGCGACGTCGGAGTTGTCGGTCAGCAGCCTGCCGTCGTCGTCGTAGACGCCGGTGGGCGGGGGAGACGTCGCGACGACCATCAGGTCGGGCTCGAGCTCGGTGACCCGGTCGACCACCCACTGGTGGAACTCCTCGCACTCCGGCCAGGGGTCACCCGTGCCGAGCTGGCCGGGATCGACGAACGCGGCGGTGCACTGCTGCTTGACGAAGTAGTAGGCGGCGTAGCCGGCCTCACGCGCGATCTGCTCGAAGGCGGGGATCCAGGCCCGTGCGTGGGAGTCGCCGGTGACGACCATGACCTTGTCGGCCTCGACGTCGCCGCGACGACAGACCGGTCGGGCAGGCGCCTGGTAGTTGCAGTCACCGACGTCGGCGACGTCGTCGCTGAGGTCGATCAGGTTGGGCGTGAGGTCGCTCGGGATCGCCGTGCTGTTCTGGCCGGCGAGCACCGACGCGCGCACGAGGCCCTTGACCTGGTCGCCGCGGACCCCGAAGGCCGCCGCGCTGACCGCCGGGTCGCTGCCGCGCTCGGTGCCGAGCTGCTGGGCCCACAGGTTGCCGCCCAGGACGACGGGCAGCACGACCGCGAGGGAGAGCGGGTAGAGCACGAGCCCCCGCGCCTTCGGACGCCAGAACGTCGTGGTCCGGAACGGCTGCTCGACGTAGCGGTAGGTGAGGTAGGCGAACTGGAACGTGAGCAGCACCGCGATGAGCGTCTCGGTCGGGGTGAGGGTGCGCCCCATGCTCACCTGCGGGATGACGATCAGCGGCCAGTGCCACAGGTAGAGGGAGTAGGACCAGTCGCCCACCCGCCGGAGCAGGGTGGTGCCGAGGAGCCTGGAGATCGAGGGGCGGGACGAGGGGTTCGCCGCAGCGACCAGGAGGGCCGCGGCCGAGAGCACGGGCAGGGCTGCCTCGTAGCCGGGGAAGGCCATCGACTCGTCGTAGACCACGACGGTGTAGGCGATCCCGGCCACCCCGGCGAGTGCGAGCGGCTCGGTGATCCACCGGCGCGAGATCGACCGGCCCGCCAGCATGAACAGCGCGACGAGAGCACCGATGGCGAGCTCCCAGGCCCGGGTCAGGGTCGAGAAGTAGGCGGCTGTCGGCTCGATGGCCGTGCGGTGCACCGACCAGGCAAAGCTGGCGCCACCGCCGAGGAGCACAAGGAGCGTCAGCAGCACCAGGGGCGCGGAGTCGGGGCGACGACGCCGCTTGGTGACGAGCAGCGCGAGCGCGATGACCACCGGCCAGACGAGGTAGAACTGCTCCTCCACCGCGAGCGACCAGTAGTGCTGGAGCGGGGAGGCGGAGTCCTCGAGCGAGAAGTAGTCGACGCCCTGCGTGCCGAAGCGGATGTTGGCGGCGAAGAAGGCCGCCCACACCGCGTCGCGGGTGGCGTCGAGGGCGTCGATGAAGTTGAAGTAGATGACCGAGGCCACGATCGTCACGCCGAGGACGAGGCTCGCCGCGGGGAGGATCCGGCGCGCCCGGCGTGCGTAGAAGGTGGCCAGTGAGAAGCCGTTGTCGCGGCTGTTGCCGCTGATGATCAGCTGGGTGATCAGGAAGCCGGAGACCACGAAGAAGATATCGACGCCGGCGAAGCCGCCGGTGAAGCCGGGCACCACGGCGTGGGCGGCGATGACGACGATCACGGCGATCGCTCGCAGCCCCTGGATGTCGCTGCGGTAGGACCGCCCGTCGGCCCCGGTGCGGTCGGCGATCGTGCGGGTCACCCGGGTCGGTCGGGGCTCCGGCGCACCGAGGGTCTCGAGCGTCGCTCGTGACTCTCTGCCCGCCTTCGCGGCCTTCGCGGCCTTCGCGGTTTTCGGCGGCTTCGGGGCGCGGGGAGGCCGGGAGGGATTGGGAGCCTTCTGGGCCTTCTGGGAGGAGCGACCGGTCGTCGAGGCCCTGAACGCCCGGACTCCTCGTCGGCGGGTCCTGCGCGTCTCGGGCTCGGACCCTTCGGGCACGCTGGGACGGCCGTCGTCGCTCACGCCCGACTCACCTCGCCCCTGCTCACGGTTCCCTGTCGACCTCGCCGGTCTCGTCGGCGGAATTTACCAAGAACCAGGGCCGATCCCCGCTTCGGGCGCGGCGGCGCAGCCCGACCGTCGCTACCGGTCGGTCTCCGAGGGTCGTGCGCGTTGCGCTCGCTGCGCCCGGAGAGCCCGCCGGTCCGAGACGATCAGGGCGAGGAGGCCCGCGAGGCCGCCGAGGACCCACGGCACCGGGAGCAGGAAGCGGAGGTCGGCACCGGCCACCAGGTCGAGCACCACCAGGGCCCAGGTGCCGAGGGCCCCGAGCAGGGCCACGCCCACGACCAGGTGACCGATGCTCAGCGGGTGGCGTGCTCCGGTGTCGTTCATCAGCGTGCTCCTTCGTGGATGATCTCGATCTCGCCGAGGCCGACGGTGACGTCGATCGTCAGTCGCGGGGCGCCCTCCTCCGCCTCGAGGACGTCGAGCGAGGCCCCCGTCTGGTTGACGCCGCCGAAGACGAGGCTGTCGCCCGCGTCGAGCCGGGTGCGGGCCGTGACCTCGATCCCGTCCGGTACGACGACCTCCACGCGTCCGACGAGCACCTCGACCTCGAGCGTCCGACCGTCGAGCGCGTCGGGGTCGCTCACCTCGGTGAGGTCGAGCGCGATCTCCCCCACGTCGAGCTCGTAGCGGTCCAGCAGGACGCCGGCGGTGGCGGGGGTGCGATCGACCTCGCCGACG
Source organism: Nocardioides sp. (assembly GCA_041634935.1). Classification (GTDB taxonomy): domain Bacteria; phylum Actinomycetota; class Actinomycetes; order Propionibacteriales; family Nocardioidaceae; genus Nocardioides. The sequence goes on along the minus strand of JBFJKO010000052.1, from coordinate 3,096 downwards.
TCGAGGCGCTCGCCGGCGCTGACACCCGCCGTGACCAGGGCGCTGACCAGGCCGAGGGCGATCAGGCCGCCGGGGCGCCCCCAGACCGAGCCCAGGACGAGCAGGAGCGCACTGGTACCGAGCGCCAGGGCGGGGTAGGCGGAGGGCGTGACCGCGAGCCCCGCGAGGTCCAGCCCGGCGAGGACGCCCGTCCCCAGCACCACGATCGCGACGGCGTACCAGAAGAGCAGCGGGCCGTGCCGGCGCGACCGGACAGCCGGCACCGGCGGCGGGCCGGGGACGTCGGTGGGGACTCCGGCGTCGACGCGCCCGACCGGCTCGACCGGCCCATCGGGCTCGTCGGGGCGCCCGCGGAAGAGCAGCACGAGGGCGACCACGGTGCCGAGCACCACCAGCGCCCAGGGGAAGTCGAAGCCGCCGAGGCTGTCGCCGAGCAGCGACAGCGTGGCCAGCACCCCGACGAGCACCAGCGCCACGGAGCGGCTCCGGTCGTCGAGGCGGACCACGGCGCGCGACTCGCCGTCCAGCGGCACCAGCAGCCAGCACGCGCCGTAGAGGATCAGCCCGGCGCCGCCGAAGAAGATCAGCACCACCAGGGTGACCCGCACCAGCAGGGGGTCGAGGTCGAGGTGGCGGGCGAGGCCGGCGCCGACCCCGGCGACCTTGCGGTCCGTGCGGCTGCGCCGCAGGGCCGCGAGGTCGCGGATCTCCGCTGCCCCCACCCGGGGCCCGGACGGCGGCGGGGTGGGCTCGGTGGTGGTCATGGCTCCAGCCTGGCCCCGGGGCTCCGGCGACGCCATCGGGGATGGCCCTGATCCGGCCCCGGGGTGCGCCGGGACAGGACAGGGGGAGGCCAGGGCTGTTCCTCATGGGGGAGCGGTGCGCGCTGTGTGACGATGGATCGGTCATGACCACCGCATCCGCGCCGCCGTCCCCGCGACGGGTCCACCGCGACCTCGAGGAGTCGATCGTCGGCGGGGTCGCCGCCGGTCTCGCGGAGCACGTCGGCGTCTCGGTGACCTGGGTCCGGGCCGGCTTCGTGCTCGCGACGGCGCTCAGCGGACTCGGCGTCGTGCTGTACGCCGCGCTGTGGGTGACGCTGCCTGCCGGCGCGCGGTTCGAGGTGGCGGCGCCCGGCCTGGAGAGCGCTCGGCGCGGTGGTCGCCGTCCGAGCCGCATCGCGCGTCTCAGCGACCTCGGCCCGGTCCTGGTGCTGAGCGTGCTCGCGGTCGGTGCCGTGGCGTCGGTGAGCGCCGTCCTCGGCGGTGGCGCCGTTCTCTGGCCGCTGACGGTGGGCGCGCTCGGGGTCGCTCTGCTGTGGCGCCAGGCCGACGAGGCCCAGCGTGAGCGCTGGCTCGACGCCACCGGCGCGATCGACCCGGTCCGGGTCGTCCTGGGCGACGGTGGGTGGGCCTCCTACGCCCGCCTCGGTGCGGGTGCGCTTCTCGTCGTCGCCTCCTTCGGGCTCTTCGCCCTCCGCGGTGGGTCGTTCGCGCTGGCCCGCGACGTGGCCCTCGCCGGTCTCGTCGGCGTGGTCGGTCTCGGACTGGTGGCCGTGCCGTGGCTGTTCCGCCTCGCCTCCGAGCTCACCGCCGAGCGCGCCGAGCGGGTGCGCACCCAGGAGCGTGCCGACGTGGCCGCGCACCTGCACGACTCCGTGCTCCAGACGTTGGCGCTGATCCAGAAGAACGCCCACGACGCGGGCACGGTGGCCCGGCTGGCGCGGGCACAGGAGCGCGACCTGCGCTCCTGGCTGTACGTCGGGGAGTCGGCCGACGAGTCGACCCTCGCCAACGCCCTGCGTCAGGTCGCGGCCGAGGTGGAGGACGCGCACGGGATCTCGGTCGACGTCGTGACCGTCGGCGACGCCGACCTCGACGAGACGCTGCGGGTGGTCGTCGCCGCGACCCGGGAGTCCCTGACCAACGCCGCCAAGCACGCGCAGGTGCCCCGGGTCGACGTCTACGCCGAGATCGGGGCGAGCGGGGTCGACGTGTTCGTGCGCGACCGCGGGCGCGGGTTCGTGCCCGAGGCGACCCCGGAGGACCGCTACGGGGTGCGCCACAGCATCGTGGACCGCATGGTCCGCCACGGCGGCCGAGCCGAGATCCGTACGGCCCCCGGCGAGGGCACCGAGGTGCGACTGCACCTGTCGACCGACCACCAGCACGAAGGAGCCACCGATGCCTGAGGTGCCTGAGACCCCCGACCTGGCGAGCACCCCCGGCACCCCCGGCACCCCGGGCCCCGTCCGGGTCGTCATGGTCGACGACCACGCGATGTTCCGCCGCGGGGTCCGCGCCGAGCTGGAGTCCTCCGGCGACGGCGCGGTCGAGGTGCTGGCCGAGGCCGCGGACGTCGACGAGGCCGTGGCGGCGATCGACCGGCACCGCCCGGACGTCGTCCTGCTCGACGTGCACCTGCCCGGCGGGGGCGGGGTGGAGGTGATGCGGCGCGGTGCCGTCGGCGACGTCAGCACGCGCTACCTCGCGCTGTCGGTCTCCGACGCCGCCGAGGACGTCATCGGCACGATCCGCGGTGGGGCGCGGGGCTACGTCACCAAGACCATCACCGGCCCCGAGCTGGTCTCGGCGATCCGCCGGGTGGCCGACGGCGACGCCGTCTTCTCCCCGCGACTGGCCGGGTTCGTGCTCGACGCCTTCGCCGGCACCATCGAGCCCGCGGCGGTCGACGAGGACCTGGACCGGCTCACCGAGCGGGAGCGGGAGGTGATGCGGCTGATCGCGCGCGGCTACGCCTACAAGGAGGTCGCCAAGGAGCTGTTCATCTCCATCAAGACCGTGGAGACCCACATGTCGTCGGTGCTGCGCAAGCTCCAGCTCTCCTCGCGCCACGAGCTCACCCGCTGGGCCTCGGACCGCCGACTCCTCTAGATGATGCTTCGTTCCAGCTGCAGCCTGCTGGCGGCGGCGGTGCTGCTCGTCGGCTGCTCCGAGTCGGCGCCGGCCCCGTCAGCCGACGTGACCACGCCCGCCACGACCGCGCCCGCCACGACCGCCACGACCACGATGCCCGAGCCGACGCCGTCGTACACGACCTGGCCGCGAGGCCGGCGGGCCCTCCCGCTGCGCCCCG
>JBFJKO010000051.1:0-11896 GCA_041634935.1 Nocardioides sp. | reverse complement strand
GGCGGCGTCCTCGGCGAGACGTTCCCGGCCGTCCTGCCGGGCGACGCGAGTCCCAGCCCGACCGTCGATCCCGGCTTGTTCCCGGCGATCGTGACGGCACCGCCCTCGCCGGACGCGAGCGCCGAGGCGACGATCGCTCCGCCCGCGACGGTGCCGCCGGGCGCCACGCCGCGTCCCCAGCCGCAGCCGACGCGCCGCCCGACGTCCGCGCCGACGAGCCCACCGACCCCGGCACCGACGGCCGACCCGTCGCCGATGGCCTCGGCCACGCCCGGGCCGAGCGCGCCGCCCACGCCTGAGCCCACGCCGGAGCCGACCCCGACGAACCCGCCCGCGGTCGAGACTGCCGGCACCGAGGTGGTCGCGCGACTGACCAAGGCGAGCCAGCGTCGCGGCAAACGCGCCGCGAAGGTGCGCCTGGTCGTGCTGTCCGAGCGTGAGTCGACCGGGGTCGCCGGACGGATCGTGCTCAAGGTCGACGGGCGCCGTCAGCGCCGGCGCGACGCGGTGGTGGTCTCGAGCGACGAGGTCGTGACCGACGACGTCGTGACCTTCAAGCTCTCGCGCCACCTACGACGCGGCACGCACCGCGTGCGCGTGGTGTTCGTGCCCGACGACGCCTCGGCCTACGAGCGCTCGCGCTCGCGGGTCATGGTCGTGAAGGTCAGGCGCACCGACCCGCACCACGGCAGGTGAGACGCGCGCTGCCGGTCCTCAGATCATCCGCTTGAGGATCGGCAGCGGAGCGTGCTTCATCAGCAGCGACAACGGGGCCCAGGGCAGCGGGGGTACGCACGCGTCGGGGACCTTCTTCTCGATCGCCTTCACCATCGCCTTCACGCCGTCCTCCGTGGTCGCCATCAGCGGCGAGGTCGGCTTCGCGTAGTCGTTCATCTCGCTGATGATGTAGCCGGGGTAGAGCACGGTGACCTTGATGGTCTTGGCCAGGGGAGTGCCGTAGAGCTCGGTGCGCAGTCCCTCGGCGAGGTGCGCGACCCCGGCCTTGGTGGCGGCGTAGGTGGTGATCTCCTTGGGCATCCCGCGCATCGCGGCCATCGAGGAGACCATCACCAGGTGCCCGGACTTCTGGGCGCGGAAGAGCTCCATCGCGGCGTCGGTCTGAGTCAGGGCGCCGACGAAGTTGGTCATCGCGGTCTCGCGGTTGGCCGCGTGCCCGCCGGTGCCGAGGCGTGCGCCCTTGCCGAGTCCGGCATTGACCACGACGGTGTCGATGCGGCCGAGCTCGTCGCGGCACTCCCTGAACACGCGGAACACCGCGTCGTCGTCGGTGACGTCCAGCGCCCGTACGACGACGTGACGCTGCGGGTGGGCGGCGAGGATCTCCTCGCGGAGCTCGTCGAGCCGGTCGGTGCGGCGCGCGCAGAGCGCGAGGTCGTGACCCTTGGCGGCGAGCTGGCGGGCCATCTCGGCGCCGAGGCCGGAAGAGGCGCCGGTGATCAGGGTCCTGGTCGAGGAAGGCATGGCCGGAAGTCTTCCAGACCTCCGGTCACGCCCCCCACGTCGTCCGGGTCGCCCGCAGAGGTCAGCCCTTCGGCTGGTTGACCACGATCGTCGACAGGATCTTGTCGGCGAAGGTCTGCTTCTTCGCGTCCCACAGTGGCCAGAGGTAGCCGATGTAGCAGAAGCTGTCGAGGATGTGCGCGAGCTGGCGCACGAACGCCATGCCCGCGCCGATCGGCTGGCCGGTCTGCTCGGAGATGAGCTTGATGCCGAGCACGCCCTTGCCGATGGTGTAGCCGGTGCGGCCCTGCTTGATGAAGATGTTCCAGATCGCGAAGGCGATGTAGCCCACGACACCGAGCACGATGAGCAGGATCGGCACGATCCCGACGTCGGCGTTCTCGACCGTGGTGACGCCGTTGACGGTGCTCGTCTCGGCGTCGGCGGCGACGAGGACGAAGCCGATGAGCGCCGGCACGTAGGCCAGCATCATCACGAGCACGTCGATCAGCACCGCTCCCACACGCTTGCCCCAGTGCGCGTAGTCGGGCGTGATCGCCTGTCCGTAGCCCGACTGGCCGTACGGCGCCTGGCCGTAGGGACTGGGCTGACCGTAGGGGTTCGGCTCGGACGGCGGCGGGGGTGGCGGGTCGTAGGAAGACATGATTCGTCCTTGCCTTGCGGTGGGAGGTGCGGTCGAGCCCGAGCCTAGGGGTGAGCGGCCCCCTGGTGCTGGAGGTCGACCGTCCTCGCACCGGGACGCCACGACGCTCCTCCACCGAGGTCCAGCAGGATGACTCCATGACCCAGGACGCTCCGACGACCGCGGTCCGGGCGCGCCGCGACGCCCGGGTGCGGACGGCGAGCCTGGCGCTGCTGTGGGCCGCCCTGCTCTGGTTGACGCTGCTCTGGGAGCACGAAGGAGGCCTGCAGGACCTCGGCGGCTGGGTCGACGCCCTGCTGTCGGCCGGTCGGCTGACCGGACTGGTGGCCTCCGCGCTCCTCCTGGTGCAGGTGCTGATGATGGCGCGCATCCCGGTGCTCGAGCAGGCCTGGGGTCGCAAGCGGCTGGTGCGACTGCACCGCTCCGTCGGCTTCACGTCGTTCCACCTGATGCTCGCCCACGTCGGCCTGATCACCTGGGGGTACGCCGGGGGGCGCCTGCCGGCGACCCCGGAGGCGATCTGGCGTCTCACCCTCGACCTCCCCGGCATGCTCCTGGCCGCCGCTGGGTCGCTGTTCCTGGTGCTGGTGGTCGTGACGTCGGTGCGGGCCGCGCGGCAGCGCCTGCGCCACGAGTCGTGGCACCTGCTCCACCTCTATGCCTACCTCGGGGCCGGCCTCGCCCTGCCGCACCAGCTCTGGACCGGGCGCGCGTTCGTCGGCTCGGCCGCGTCGACCGTCTTCTGGTGGGGGCTGTGGATCGCCGCGGCGGGAGCGGTGCTCGTCTGGCGGGTGGCCCTGCCCCTCCGCCGCTCCTGGCGGGCCGGGCTGCCGTCCCGGGCCCGCGGGCTCGAGCGACCCCTGGGCTGGGCGGTGAGCTCGGTGGTGGTGCTCGTGCTGCTCCTCGGCTACCGCACGTCGTTGTCGGGCCCCGATGGCGCGCTGGTCGCGGGGGCGCCCCTCGTCGGCGCGGTCAGCACCACGGCTCCCGCGACCCGCTCCGTCACCGGCCCGGTGGTCGACACGCGCTACGGGCCGGTGCAGGTGGAGCTGACGACGACCGGGTCGGGGTCGACGGTGAGCATCGTGAGCGTCTCGGTGCTGCAGTACCCACACTCCGACGGCACCGACGCGCACATCAGCGGCTTCTCGCTGCCGGTCCTGATCGAGCAGACGATCGAGCTCCAGTCCGCGGACGTCGACATGGTCAGCGGCGCCACCCAGACGAGCGTCGGCTACCGGTCGTCGCTGCAGGCCGCGCTCGACGAGGCCCGCGCGTGACGGCGACGGCGAGCCTCGACGTCGTACGACGCGTGGAGCAGGCGATGGGGATGCCGATCAGCCTGGCCCTGCGGGGACGGCACGCCGACACCGTGCACGGGGCCCGGGCCTGGGAGGCGGTGCTCGCCTCGCTGCGGTGGGCGGACGACGTGTTCAGCACGTGGCGCCCGGAGACGGCTGTCTCGCGGCTGGGCCGCGGCGAGCTCACGCTCGCGGAGTGCCCGTCCGAGGTCGCCGAGGTGCTGGGGCTCGGCGAGCACGCCCGACGCGCGAGCGACGGCGCCTTCGACGTACGTCGGGTCGTCGACGGCCGCGAGGTGCTCGACCCGTCCGGCGTCGTGAAGGGCTGGGCGGCGGACCGAGCGGCGGCGGCGCTGCGCGACCTCGACGACACCGACTTCTGCCTCTCCGTCGGCGGCGACGTCGTCTGCTGGGCCGCGGTCGGTCGGCCGGAGTGGCGCATCGGCGTCGAGGACCCCCGTGACCCCTCGCGGGTGCTCGCGGTGGTGCCGGTCCGCGACGGGGCGGTCGCCACCAGCAGCGCTGCGCACCGCGGCGACCACGTGCGCGACGCCCGCACCGGCCTCGCCCCGACCCATGTGGCCTCGGTGACCGTCGTCCACTCGTCGCTGACCGTCGCCGACCTCGCCGCCACCTGTGCCTACCTCCAGGGCCCGGGCGCTGCCGCTTGGCTGCGCGCCCGCGGCCGCACCGGCGTCGTGGTGAGCACGGAGGGCACTGCCGAGGTCATCGGCTGAAGAGAAGTGGAGCGGACGCGAGGATTTGAACCTCGACCCCTCCCCTGGAAGGGGAGCGTGCTGCAACTACACCACGTCCGCGTGGTCGAGCCCTGGTCGTTCGGGCGGGCCGACGGGTCACGAGTATGGACCACCGCCGTGGTGGGACGGGCGGCTGGGTGCGTCCCCGGGTCGAACGACCCCTCGCGGCGGGACCTATGGCCCTACCCGGCGCGGCGCGCGGTGCCTAGCGTCGAGGACACCGGTCGTGAGGCCGCAGACCCGAGGGAGCTGACACCATGTACGACGAGGTCACCGAGCTGACGCCGGACGAGTGCTGGGAGGTCCTCCGCGAGGAGGAGTACGGGCGGCTCGCCTACCGGCTGGTCGACGAGATCCACATCACGCCGATCAACTACCTGGCCATCGGGGGGTGCCTGCTGTTCCGCACGGCCGAGGGCAACAAGCTGCTCTCCGTCGTCATGGGGGGCGAGGTCGCCTTCGAGGTGGACCGCTTCGGGGAGGACTCCGCGCGCAGCGTCGTCGTCCGCGGCACGGCCCGGCTGCTGCCGGAGGACGAGGCGCATCGCGCCGACGACCTGCCTCTGCGCTCGTGGGTCTCGACGCTGAAGTACAACGTGGTCGAGATCGAGCCGCAGGTCATCACCGGACGTGTTTTCAGCCTCGCCAAGGCCTAGGCAGGTCGCGTGGCGGAGGCCTGCTGGGATACTGCGCGACGTGTTCCACGTGATGTTCCACGAGCCCCGGATCCCTCCCAACACCGGGAACGCGATCCGGATGACCGCAGCGACCGGCACGACCCTGCACCTGGTCGAGCCGCTCGGCTTCGACCTGGAGGAGTCCAAGGTCAAGCGTGCCGGCCTCGACTACCACGAGCTCGCCTCGGTGGTCGTGCACCCGGACCTCGACACGGCGCTGAGCAGCGAGCCGCTGGCCGAGGCGCGGGTCTTCGCGTTCACCGCCCACGCGACGCGGTGGTACTCCGAGGTCGCCTTCGAGCCCGGCGACGTGCTGCTCTTCGGGCCCGAGCCGACGGGCTTGTCGCCGGAGGTGCTCGAGCACCCGCGCGTCACCGACCGGCTCCGGATCCCGATGGTCGCCGGCCGACGCTCGCTCAACCTGTCGAACTCCGCGGCCGTGGTGACCTTCGAGGCCTGGCGTCAGCAGGGGTTCACCGGCGCCCGGTAGGTCAGGTCCCCGCCGTCTCGAACTTTACAGACAGGCTTGACTGTTTGTTGCTGCGCGGGTCAGAGTGGCCCGCATGACCGCCGCCGCAGCCGCCACCGGCCGCGTTCCCCAGGAGGAGCGCACCCGGATCATGCGCGCGCGGCTGCTCGAGGCCACGGTCGACCTGCTCGTCGAGAAGGGCTTCGCGGGTACGTCGACCACGCTGGTCTCCGAGAAGGCCGGCGTCAGCCGCGGTGCGCAGTTGCACCACTTCCCGACCAAGAACGCCCTGGTCGTCGCGGCTGTCGAGCACCTCACCGACATGCGGGGCGCCGAGCTGGCCGCGGCCGCCGCCAAGCTGCCGCAGGGCACACGCCGTACGCGTGCCGTGCTGGAGATGCTGGGCGACCACTTCACCTCACCCGTCTTCACCGCCGCGCTCGAGCTGTGGGTGGCCGCCCGCACCGACGCCGCGCTGCTCGACGCCGTCGCGCCGCTCGAGCAGCGGGTCGGGCGCGAGACCCACCGGCTCACCGTCGAGTGCCTCGGGGCCGACGAGTCACACCCGGGCACCCGCGAGCTCGTCCAGGCCACTCTCGACCTCGTGCGTGGCCTGGGCCTCGCCACCACGATCACAGACGACACCCAGCGGCGCGCGCGGATCCTCGACGAGTGGGCCCGCGTCCTCGACCACCAGCTGACAAGGACCGACGTATGAGCCTCATCGACGACCTCCTGCACGACCTGACCACCGAGGGCGACGCCCTGCGCGCCGTCGTCGCCGCGCTGCCCGACGAGCAGTGGGCGACCGACACCCCGGCGGAGGGCTGGACGATCGCCACCACGATCGCCCACCTGCTCTGGACCGACGAGGCGGCGGTCCTGGCCGCCCGTGCCCACGAGGACAAGGCGGCCTGGGACGAGCTGGTGCTCGCCGGGATGGCCGACCCGACCGGCTTCGTCGATACCGCGGCCCTCGAGATCGGCCAGCTCCCGCCGGCCGACCTCCTCGCCCGGTGGGACGCCGCCCGCCCGGCGCTCGCGACGGCCCTGCGCGCCGTACCGGAGGGGCAGAAGATGCCGTGGTTCGGCCCGCCGATGTCGGCGACCTCGATGGTCACCGCTCGCTACATGGAGACCTGGGCCCACGCGCTCGACGTCTACGACGCCCTGGGTCGCGAGCCCGAGCGCACCGACCGCATCAAGCACGTCGCCCACATCGGCGTGCGCACCCGCGGCTTCTCCTTCGTCAACGCCGGGCAGGAGGTGCCGGCCGCCGAGGTACGCGTCGAGCTGACCGCCCCCAGTGGCGAGGTCTGGACGTGGGGCCCCGAGGACGCGCCCGAGGCGGTGCGCGGGTCGGCGTACGACTTCTGCCTGCTGGCCACCCAGCGGGTGCACCGCGCCGACACCGACCTGGTGGCCGAGGGGCCGGGCGCCGACGCCTGGCTCGACGTCGCCCAGTGCTTCGCCGGACCCGCAGGCGGAGGCCGCGAGCAGAAGGAGGCCCACGATGGTTGAGACGCAGCGAGCCCCGGAGCCCCTCCGGATCGGCAACTGCTCCGGCTTCTACGGCGACCGGATGGCTGCGATGCGCCAGATGGTCGAGGGCACGGCTGCGGGCGAGAGCCTCGACGTGCTCACCGGCGACTACCTCGCCGAGCTGACCATGCTGATCCTCGGCAAGGACACGATGAAGGACTCCTCCCTCGGCTACGCACGCACGTTCGTGCGCCAGGTCGAGGAGAGTCTCGGGCTGGCGCTCGAGCGCGGCGTCCGGATCGTCAGCAACGCCGGTGGCCTCAACCCCGCCGCGCTCGCCGACAAGCTCCGCGAGGTCGCTCGTGGTCTCGGGCTCGACCCGGCCATCGCCCACGTCGAGGGCGACGACCTGCGCGGCCACGACATCAGTGACGGGGCGCTGACCGCCAACGCCTACCTCGGTGGCTTCGGCATCGCCTCGGCGCTGCGCCAGGGAGCCGACATCGTCGTCACCGGACGCGTCACCGACGCCTCGCTCGTCGTCGGCCCGGCGGTCGCCCACTTCGGCTGGACCCCCACGCAGTACGACGAGCTGGCCGGCGCCGTCGTGGCCGGCCACGTGCTCGAGTGCGGCATGCAGGCCACCGGCGGCAACTTCTCCGGCTTCCTCTCCCTGCCGCTCACTGAGCAGGGTGGGGCGCCGCTCGGCTTCCCGCTCGCCGAGATCGCCGCCGACGGCTCGAGCGTGATCACCAAGCAGGACGGCACCGGGGGCGCGGTCACGGTCGACACCGTCACCGCCCAGCTGGTCTACGAGATCCAGTCGACCCGCTACCTCAACCCCGACGTCACCACCCTGCTCGACTCCGTGGCGCTCGCGCAGGAGGGCACCGACCGGGTCTCGATCAGCGGCGTGCGCGGTGAGGCCCCGCCCGAGCAGCTCAAGGTCTGCCTCAACACGCTGGGCGGCTTCCGCAACTCGATGGAGCTGGTGCTCACCGGCCTCGACATCGACGCCAAGGCCGACTGGGTGCGCTCGCAGGTCGAGGGGGCGCTGACCGCTGCCGCTGTCACCTGGACCCGTACCGCCCACCCGCTGCCCGACGCCGACACCGAGGAAGGCGCCTCCAGCCTGCTGCGCTGCACGGTGATGCACCCCGACTCCGGCCCGGTCGGCAAGGCCTTCACCGCGCCGCTGGTCGAGCTGGCGCTGGGCTCCTACCCGGGCTTCACGATGACCGCGCCCCCCGGACCGCCGACGCCGTACGGCATCTACCGGGCGGCCTACGTCGACCGGTCCGAGGTGACCCACACGGTGGTGCACGCCGACGGCACCCGCGAGGTCGTGCCCGACCCGACCGAGCACACCCCGGTCGACGAGCACGCCGGCCGCCGTCCCTCGCCGTACCCCGCCCCGATCGACCAGATCACCCGCCGGATGCCGCTGGGCAGCTTCGTGCACGCCCGCTCCGGTGACAAGGGCGGCGACGCCAACATCGGACTGTGGGTCGCCCACGACCCGGAGGTCAGCGACGAGAAGTACGACGCCCGCGTGACGTGGCTGAGCAAGCTCATCACGCCGCGCAAGGTGCGAGAGCTCGTGCCGGAGGCCGCCGACCTCGACGTCGAGGTCTACGTGCTGCCCAACCTGGGCGGCGTCAACGTGCTGATCCGCGGTCTGCTCGGCGAGGGCGTGGCCGCCTCCACCCGCTTCGATCCCCAGGCCAAGGGCCTGGGGGAGTGGGTCCGCTCCCGCTCGGTCCAGATCCAGGAAGGGCTCTTCTAGATGAGCGAGGCAGCAGGCAACGAGATCCGCGACCTCGGGGCGGAGTTCACCCGCCGCGAGATCGTCGACCACCTCCAGCAGTGGGAGGACGACCTCGTCCTGCCCCGCGAGCTCCACCTGGCCGCCGCCAAGCAGGGCGTGCTCGGGGTCGGCTTTCCCGAGGAGGTGGGCGGCCAGGGCGGTGACCTGATGGACACCACCGACCTGCAGGAGGGGATGTTCTCCGCGGGCGCGTCCAGCGGCCTGATGTCGGCGCTCTTCACCCACGGCATCGCCCTGCCCCACATGATCTCCGCCGGCCTGGCGTCGGGGGAGTCGGACCTGATCGACCGGTTCGTGCGCCCGACCCTGGCCGGTGAGCTGATCGGCTCGCTCGCCATCACCGAGCCCGGCGGCGGCTCCGACGTCGCGGGCATCCGCACCACCGCGGTGCGCGAGGGCGACGAGTACGTCGTCAACGGCGCGAAGACCTTCATCACCTCCGGCACCCGGGCCGACTTCGTCACCACCGCCGTGCGCACCGGCGGACCCGGCCACGCGGGGGTGTCGCTGCTCGTCGTCGAGAAGGGCATGCCCGGCTTCACCGTCGACCGGGCCCTGACCAAGATGGGCTGGCACTGCTCCGACACCGCCGAGCTGTCGTACGTCGACGTCCGAGTGCCGGTCGCCAACCTCGTCGGTGCTGAGAACACCGGCTTCTACCAGATCGCCGAGCAGTTCGTCGTCGAGCGGATCGGCCTCGCCGTCCACGCCTACGGCATCGCCGCCCGCTCCCTCGAGCTCACCGCGGAGTACTGCCGCCGGCGCGACACCTTCGGCAAGCCGCTCATCGCCAACCAGGTCGTGCGGCACAAGCTCGTCGAGATGCGGCGCCAGGTCGAGGTGGCGCGCATCTACGCCCGCGACGTCGCGCGTCGGCACGTCGCGGGGGAGAACGTCATCGCCGAGGCGTGCCTGGCCAAGGAGACCGCCTGCAACACCGCGACGTACGTCTGCGACCAGGCGGTGCAGCTGCACGGGGGCACCGGCTACATGCACGGCACCGAGGTCGAGCGTCACTACCGCGACGCCCGGCTCCTGCCGATCGGCGGCGGCGCCACCGAGGTGCTCGCCGACCTCGCCGCCAAGCTCCTGGGCTACACCTCGTGAGCGCGACCGCGAGGGTCTGGTCGTCGAGTAGTCGGGGTGCCGCCGGGTCATGGTCGTCGAGTAGTTGGGGTGCGAGCGTGCGAGCCACCGACGTATCGAGACGTGGCGAGTCGTACGGCGACCGTCCCCATAGTTGGCAGTCGGCCGGCGGGCGTCTCGATACGCCGGCGCGCTCCTTCGTCGCTCGGCCGGCTACTCGACGACCGATGGCGGGGGCGAGGGTCTGGTCGTCGAGTAGTCGGGGTGCGAGCGTGCGAGCCACCGACGTATCGAGACGCGGTGAGTCGCGCGGCGGGCGTCTCGATACGCCGGCGAGCTCCTTCGTCGCTCGGCCGGCTACTCGACGACCGATGACGCGACGACCCCACATCGAGAGGCAGTCATGACCAGCACCACGACCCACCGCGAGGCCATGCTCGAGAAGATCGACGCGCTCGAGGCCGAGCACGCCAAGGCTGTCGCGGGTGGCGGCGAGCGCAGCGTCGCGCGCCACCACCAGCGCGGCAAGCTGATGCCGCGTGAGCGCATCGAGCTGCTCGTCGACGAGGGCTCGGCCTTCCTCGAGCTCAGCCCGCTCGCCGCCTGGGGCAGCGACTTCGCCGTCGGCGCCAGCGTGGTGACCGGCATCGGCGTCATCGAGGGCGTCGAGTGCATGATCACCGCCAACGACCCGTCGGTGAAGGGCGGCGCGAGCAACCCGTGGACGGTCAAGAAGATCTTCCGGGCCTCCCAGATCGCCGAGGAGAACGGGCTGCCCACGGTCTCCCTCGTCGAGTCCGGCGGGGCCGACCTGCCGACGCAGAAGGAGATCTTCATCCCCGGCGGCAAGCTCTTCCGCGACATCACCCGCGCCAGCGCGCGCAAGGAGCCGACCGTCGCGCTCGTCTTCGGCAACTCCACCGCCGGCGGCGCCTACGTGCCCGGGATGAGCGACTACACCGTGATGGTCAAGGAGCAGGCCAAGGTCTTCCTCGGCGGCCCACCCCTGGTCAAGATGGCCACGGGGGAGGAGTCCGACGACGAGTCGCTCGGCGGCGCCGAGATGCACGCCCGCACCTCCGGCCTGGCCGACTACCTCGCCGAGGACGAGCGCGACGCCATCCGGATCGGACGACGCATCATCGCGCGCCTCAACTGGCGCAAGGCGCGCTCCGACCGCGACCTGGCGCCGTACGCCGAGCCCGCCGGTGACCCCGACGACCTCCTCGACCTGATCCCGTCCGACCTCAAGGAACCCTTCGACCCACGTGAGGTCATCGCGCTGCTGTGCGACGGCGTCAGCGAGAGCAACGGGGTCGTCTTCGACGAGTTCAAGCCGCTCTACGGCACCTCGCTCGTCACTGGCTGGGCCAGGCTCCACGGGCGCCCCGTCGGCATCCTCGCCAACGCCCAGGGGGTCCTGTTCAGCGAGGAGGCGCAGAAGGCGACGCAGTTCGTGCAGCTCGCCAACCAGTCGGACACCCCGCTGCTGTTCCTGCACAACACCACCGGCTACATGGTCGGGAAGGAGTACGAGCAGGGCGGCATCATCAAGCACGGCGCGATGATGATCAACGCCATCTCCAACTCCACCGTGCCGCACCTGACGGTGATCCTCGGGGCGTCGTACGGCGCCGGCAACTACGGCATGAACGGCCGCGCCTACGACCCGCGCTTCCTCTTCACCTGGCCCTCGGCGAAGTCGGCGGTGATGGGCCCGGCCCAGCTCGCCGGCGTGCTCGAGATCGTGGCCCAGCAGTCGGCGGAGTCGAAGGGCGAGGTCTTCGACGCCGAGGGCTTCAAGGGTGTCAAGGAGATCGTCGAGGCCCAGATCGAGGAGCAGTCGATGCCCTACTTCCTCTCGGGGATGCTGTATGACGACGGGGTCATCGACCCCCGCGACACCCGCACCGTCCTGGGCATCTGCCTGTCGGTGATCGACACCAAGCCGTTCGCCGGCACGGACCGGTTCGGGGTGTTCCGCCCGTGACCGAACGAGCAGCGGACTTGTGGTCATCGAGTAGCCGGGGAGCGAGCGTGCGAGCTACCGGCGTATCGAGATGCGGTGAGGTGCCCGACGGCCGTGGGTCGGTGGCGGGCGTCTCGATACGTCGGCGCGCTCCTTCGTCGCTCGGCCGACTACTCGACGACCAGGGGCTTGCGCGTGGCC
>JBFJKO010000050.1:0-11908 GCA_041634935.1 Nocardioides sp. | reverse complement strand
CTCCAACGGCAAGGACGTCCCGCAGATCAGCGGAGACGACTGCCGCGAGGGCCTGACCGCGGTGGTGAGCGTGAACGTGACGCGACCCGAGTTCGAGGGCCAGACCAAGTCGAAGCTCGGCACCAGCGACGTGCGCGGACTGGTGGAGGGCATCGTCTACGACCAGCTGGGCGATTATCTCGAGGAGAATCCAGCCGCAGCGAAGCTGATCATCGCCAAGGTGATGGAGTCGGCGCGGGCACGCGCCGACTCGGCGAGGACGACGGACGGCCCTAGACTTCCGCGGGTGACCTTCCGGCTCTACGACACCGCCACGCGCGCGGTGCACGACTTCGTCCCCCTCGAGGAGGGGAAGGCGGGGATCTACGTGTGCGGCCTGACCGTCCAGTCCGAGCCGCACGTGGGGCACGTGCGCTCCGCGGTCAACTTCGACGTGCTGCGCCGCTGGCTCACCCACACCGGCCTCGACGTCACCCTGATCCGCAACGTCACCGACATCGACGACAAGATTCTCGCCAAGGCGGCCGAGCAGGGCCGCCCCTGGTTCAACCTCGCCTACGCGATGCACGCCGAGCTCACCAAGGCCCTGGCGAGCATCAACGTGCTGCCGCCGACCTACGAGCCCGGCGCCACCGGCCACGTGCCCGAGATGCTCGAGCTGATCGGCACCCTGGTCGAGCGCGGCCACGCCTACGCGGCCGAGGACGGCTCGGGTGACGTCTACTTCGACGTGCGCTCGTGGGCGCCGTACGGCGAGCTCACCGGGCAGCAGGTCGACGACATGGAGTCCGCGGGCGACGCGGACCCGCGTGGCAAGCGCGACCCGCGCGACTTCGCGCTCTGGAAGGGCTGGAAGCGCGACAGCGAGCCCGAGAGTGCCGCCTGGCCGAGCCCCTACGGCCCCGGCCGGCCCGGCTGGCACATCGAGTGCTCGGCGATGGCGCGCAAGTACCTCGGCCCGGCCTTCGACATCCACGGCGGCGGTGTCGACCTGCGCTTCCCCCACCACGAGAACGAGCAGGCGCAGTCCCGCGCCGCCGGCCAGCCGTTCGCGTCGTACTGGATGCACAACGCCTGGATCACCACGGCCGGCGAGAAGATGAGCAAGTCGCTCGGCAACTCGCTGCAGGTGCCCAAGGTGCTCGAGCGCGTGCGCGGCATCGAGCTGCGCTTCTACATGGTCAGCGCCCACTACCGCTCGCACGTCGAGTTCAGCTTCGAGGCGCTCGAGGAGGCCGCGGTCGGGTTCCGCCGGCTCGAGAGCTTCCTCGCCCGTGCCGACGCCGTCACCGGCGGGTCCGCGACCGGTGGGATGCCGTGCGCCGAGTTCGTGACGGCGATGGACGACGACCTCGGGACGCCGGCGGCCGTCGCGGCGATCTTCGACGTCGCCCGCGAGGGCAACAAGCTGCTCGACGCCGGCGACAGCCCGGCCCTGCGCGGCACGGCGGCCTCGGTGCGCGCCATGCTCGGCGTCCTGGGCCTCGACCCGGCCGACCCGGCCTGGGGCGGCACCGGCGGCGACGACGCCGCCCTCACCGCAGCCGTCGACGCGCTCGTCGCGGGCCTGCTCGCGCAGCGCGCCGAGGCGCGCGCGGCCAAGGACTTCACGCGCGCGGACGTCATCCGCGACCAGATCAAGGCGGCCGGCATCGAGGTGGAGGACACCCCTGCCGGCCCTCAGTGGTCCATCACCAGGGGAGCTTGACCGATGGCAGGCAATTCACAGCGCAAGGGCTCGATCCGCAAGACGGCCAAGAAGCCGACCGCGGGCTCGGGCGGGCGCGTCAAGCGCGGCCTCGAGGGTCGCGGGCCCACGCCCAAGGCCAAGGACCGGCCCTACCACCAGGCCCACAAGTCCGAGCAGGCCGCGAAGAAGAAGGCGGCCATGAAGCCGCGCCGCAAGGGCACCGACTCCGAGTGGATCGCCGGGCGCAACTCCGTGGTCGAGGCGCTGCGCGAGGGCGTGCCGATCACGTCGGTCTACGTCGCCGAGGGCGCCGACCGTGACAGCCGCCTGCGCGAGGCCTTCAAGCTCGCCCAGGACAAGGGGCTCAACCTCCTCGAGGTCAGCAAGAACGAGCTCGACAAGATGACCTCCGGTGCGGTGCACCAGGGTCTCGCCGCGCGCATCCCTCCCTACGAGTACGCGCACCCGGACGACCTGCTCGACCTGGCCAAGCAGAACGCCGAGAAGCCGCTGATCGTCATGCTCGACTCGATCACCGACCCGCGCAACCTCGGCGCGATCGTGCGCAGCGCGGCCGGCTTCGGGGCGCACGGCGTCGTCATCCCGGAGCGTCGCGCTGTCGGGATGACCGCCTCGGCCTGGAAGACCAGCGCCGGTGCGGCGGCCCGGATCCCGGTCGCCCAGACGGTCAACCTGGTCCGCCAGGTCAAGGCCTACCAGGACGCGGGCTGCATGGTGCTGGGCCTGGCCGCGGACGGCGACCTCACGCTGACCGAGGCCGTCGCCGACCGCGACCTGGCCCGCGGGCCGCTCGTGGTCGTGGTCGGAGCCGAGGGTGGCGGGCTCTCCCGCCTCGTCGCGGAGACGTGCGACCGGCTGGTCTCGATCCCGATGGCGTCGTCCCTGGAGTCGCTCAACGCCGGTGTCGCGGCGTCGGTGACGCTCTACGCGCTCGCCGAGGCGAGGGCTGCCAAGGCCTGAAGAAGCCGTCGCGCGGCCGCCGACGGGTCGCCGCGTGATGCCCGGTTCTGCTGCGAGCACCCCTTGGGGTGTGATGAATTTGGTACAGAACTGGTGCGGTGACCCGCGTCACCTTTAAGGTCGAGCTTCGTTGAACTAGTACCTGTTCTAGTTTTCCGCGCTCGACTCCGGAGGTCTCGTGACCCGCCACCGCTTCTCCCACCGACTCCTGGCCACGTCCGTGGCCGGGGCTCTCTCGCTTGCCCTGGCGGCCTGCGGCTCCAACCTCAACCCCGAGGACGTCCGCGGCAGCGGCGCGGTCGGCACCGTCGCCGTCGACGGTTCCGGCGTCCCCATCGAAGGCGACACCGCGGGTGGCGAGGTCGGCGGCGTCGACCTGGGCGACACCAGCGGCACCGATACCTCGGGCAGCGACACCTCCGGCACCGGCACCTCCGGCTCGACCGGTGGCAGCAGCTCCGGTGGCAGCTCCGGCGGTGACAGCAGCGGCGGCGACAGCAGCGGCGGCGAGTCGGGTGGCTCGACGGGCGGCTCCTCGGGCGGCAGCACCGCCAGCGCCGGCTCCTGCGACGGCTTCAAGAACGGCCCCGGGATCACCGACAGCACGATCACCATCGGCAACGCCTCCGACATCTCCGGACCGGTGCCCGGTCTCTTCGAGACCGCCCAGGATGCGATGAAGGCCTACGTCACCTACTACAACAAGGCCAACCCCGACGGCATCTGCGGGCGCTCGCTGGTCCTGAAGACCTACGACAGCCGCACCGACGCTTCCGCCGACCAGCAAGCCTACGCCGCCGGTTGCACGGACGTCTTCGCGATGGTGGGGTCGGTCTCGGCCTTCGACCTCGGCGGTGCCGGGACGGCGCAGAAGTGCGGCCTGCCCGACCTGCGCGGCGGCTCGGTCACCTTCGAGCGCAACGCGTGCACCACCTGCTACGCCGCCCAGGCGGTCAACACCAACTTCTTCGAGAACGCCGTCCCCGACTTCGTCAAGCAGCAGGTCGGCTCCAGCTCGGCGCAGAAGGCGGCGTACTTCTACAGCAACGCGGGCGCCGCGGCGCAGAACGCGAAGGCGCAGGTCAACGCGATGGAGCGGCGCGGGATGAAGTTCCCCGTCGTGCAGGGCATCGACACCTCGGAGTTCAACTACTCCACCTACGTGCAGCAGATGAAGGACAACGACATCAAGGTCGTCTTCTTCACCACCTCCTACCAGTACTCCGCGCGGATGCTGAAGGCGATGGAGCAGCAGGGCTTCAAGCCCGAGCTCTACATGCGCGACCCCACCGACTACAACCCCGAGTTCGTCGAGCAGGCCGGCTCCGCAGGCGAGGGCACGACGGTCTTCATGAACTTCACCCCGTTCGAGGAGGTCGGCAGCAACCCCGAGCTGGCGCGCTACGTGGGTTCCCTCCGCGCGGTGAAGCCGAGCGCCGACCCCGCCTTCTTCGGCGTCTTCTCCTGGTCGGCCGGGGTGCTCTTCACCGAGCTGGCCACCAAGCTCGGCGGCAACCTGTCGCGCGAGTCGCTCCTGGCCGAGGTCAAGAAGACCAACAACTGGACGGCCAACGGCATGCACGCCCCCCAGCCGGTGGGCAGCAAGGGCACGGGTGAGTGCTGGCGCTTCGTGGAGCTCTCCGGCGGTCAGTGGAAGCCCGTCGGCGGCACGAAGTACACCTGCAACGGCCTCTCCCCGTCCAACTAGTAGTGCGACCCACACTCCTCCGATCCTGATGGACACCCGATGACCAAGCTCTCCTCGCCGCGTCGCCGCGCCGCCGCCGTCGCGCTGGCGGCCTGTCTCGCGCTGGCCGGTTGTGGCTCGCAGCTCGACCCCGCCGACCTCGCGTCGACGTCCAACGGTGGTCAGCCGGTCGTGGCCGGTGGCGAGGTGCTCGCCCCCGGTGAGAGTGCGCTCGACCTCGGCGCGGACGGCTCGGCCGACCTGGGCGCCGTCCCGGAGGCCGGCGGTGAGGTCCCGAGCATCGGCGGTGGTCCGGTGGATGCCGGCGGTTCGGCCGACGCCGGCGGCGAGGACCCCGACGGCGGCGCCGCGACCGATCCGGGGACGTCAGCCCCCGAGTCGCAGGGCGGCGGCCCGAGCGCAGCCTCGTGCGACGGCTTCGACAACGACCAGCCCGGGGTGACCCCGACCACGATCACCGTGGCGAACATCGCGGACATCTCGGGCCCGGTGCCCGGGATCTTCGAGTCGGCACGCCAGGCCACCAAGGCCTACATCACCTACTTCAACGCGACCCAGAAGGTGTGCGGACGGTCGATCAAGCTGCTCGAGCTCGACTCGCGCGCCGACGCGGGAGCCGACCAGCAGGCCTACGCGCGGGCGTGCGTGGAGACGTTCGCGGCCGTCGGGTCGATGTCGGCCTTCGACTCCGGTGGCGCCGC
The DNA here is from genome assembly GCA_041634935.1 of Nocardioides sp. GTDB lineage: Bacteria > Actinomycetota > Actinomycetes > Propionibacteriales > Nocardioidaceae > Nocardioides. The sequence goes on along the minus strand of JBFJKO010000050.1, from coordinate 6,828 downwards.
GACGGCGGAGAAGTGCGGCCTTCCCGACGTGCGTTCCACCTCGGTCAACCCGGAGCGGTCGAAGTGCAAGACCTGCTTCTCGGCCCAGTCGCTGACGCCCGGTCTCGTGCCGGACGCGTTGCCCGACTACTTCTCCAGCGTCAACAAGCAGGCCACCCAGAACGTCGCCCTGCTCTACGTCAACGCCGGCGCCGCCCCGGTCAACGCCGCGTCGTTCAAGAAGGCGTGGGAGACCCGTGGCTGGAAGGTCAACTATTTCCAGGGCATCGACGTCGCGGAGTTCAACTTCGCGCCCTACGTGCAGCAGATGAAGGACCGGGGCACCGAGCTCGTCTACTACGTGGGGCCCTACCAGAACACGATCAAGATCCAGCAGGCGATGAAGCAGCAGGGCTTCAAGCCGGACATCTACCTCCAGGACTCCACGATCTACGACGCCAGGTACGTCGAGCAGGCGGGCGACGTGGGCGAGGGGTCCTACGCCTACTCCAGCACCGCGTTGTTCGACGACATGAGCAACCCGGAGATGAAGCTCTACCGCACCTGGCTGGAGCAGGTCAGCCCGGGAGCCGACCCGAACTTCTTCGGCGCCTATGCCTGGTCGTCCGCGCGGCTGTTCCTGGAGACCGCCGTCGGGCTCGGCGGCGACCTGACCCGGCCCGCGATGGTCGCCAGGCTCGCCAAGGTGGAGGACTGGACCGGGAACGGCCTGCACGGTCCGCAGACCGTGGGCCCCAAGGCGACGGGCAAGTGCCTGAAGATCATTCAACTCACCGGCGGCAGCTGGAAGCAGGTGTCGAAGGGGACCTACCTCTGCGGTGACCTCGTCAGCACCGGTCTAGGAGACTGAGCATGGACAAGTTTCTGGCCTATCTGATCCCGGGCATCTTCACCGGCGCCGCCTACGCGATCGCCGCGAGCGGGCTGGTGCTCACCTACACCACCACGCGGGTCTTCAACATCGCCCACGGTGCCTTCGGCATGGTCATGGCCTTCCTGTTCTGGGACTTCTCCCAGCGCCAGGGCCTGCCGGTGTGGCTCTCGCTCGCGCTGGTGCTCTTCGTGGTGGCCCCGCTGATCGGCTTCCTCATCCAGCGGTTCGTGGCGCGCGGCCTGGGCGACTCGCCGGTGAGCGTCTCGCTCGTGGTGACGGTGGGGCTGTTCGTCGGACTGATCGGTGCCGCCACCGCGATCTGGCCGCCCGAGCCGCGCTTCGTCCCGCCGCTCCTGGCTGACGAGACCGGCAACGACAAGAGCTTCGGCATCGGCGAGACGGTCGTGACCGCCCAGCAGGTCATCACGGTGCTCGCCTCGATCGCCGTGGCCATCGCGCTCTACATGCTCCTGACCCGCACCCGCATCGGCACGGCCATGCGCGCCTCGGTCGACAACCCCGACCTCCTCAAGCTCTACGGCGGAAAGCCCGACACGGTCGCCGCGCTGTCCTGGGCGATCGGTATCTCCCTGGCAGCCCTGGCCGGCATCCTGCTCGTCCCCGTCGTCGGGCTCGGCTACTACGAGCTCACGCTGCTGGTGATCAACGCCTACGCCGCAGCCATGGTCGGTCGGTTGAAGAGCCTGCCGCTGACCTTCGTGGGCGCCATGGGGCTCGGCATCGTCGACTCGATGGCCCTGGGCTACATCCCGACCGAGAGCGTCCTGGCCGACGTACGCCCGGTGGTCCCGCCGCTGTTCCTCTTCGCTGCGCTGGTGCTGCTGCCGCAGGCGCAGCTGCGCATCGGGCAGGTCAAGGGCATCGTGTCCGCACCGGTGCCGACGGTGCCGCGGATGGCGGTCACCGGGGTGGTCTTCCTCGTCGCCCTGTTCGTCGTGATCTCCCCGATGCCGGAGGCCCGGCTGCTCCTGGTCGGCACCGCGGCGACGTACGCGATGGTGATGCTCTCGCTGGTGCTGCTCACGGGGTACGGCGGGCACGTCTCGCTGGCCCAGCTCACCTTCGCCGGGGTCGGCGCGCTGGCCTACGCCAAGCTCGACTCGCCGAACCTCTACGGCCTGTTCCTCTCGGCCCTCATCGCCGTCGGCGTGGGCGCCCTGGTCGCGCTGCCGGTGCTCCGGCTGACCGGGCTGTACCTCGCGCTGTCGACGCTGGCCTTCGGCGTGCTCATGGACAAGGTCGTCTTCCAGAACGAGCGAGCGTTCGGGTTCGGTGGGGCGCTCGAGGCCAACCGGATGTCGTTCTTCGGCAACACCGTCGAGACCACGCAGTCCTACGTGATGCTGATGGGCGTCTTCTTCGTGCTCGTCGCGATGGGGATCCTGATCCTGCGTCGGGGGGTGCTCGGTCGACTGCTCGTCGCGATGCGCGACAGCCCGGCGGCCTGCGGAACGCTCGGGCTCGACCTCCGGTGGGCACGCGTCGCGCTCTTCGGCCTCTCGGCGGGCGTGGCGGGCCTGGCGGGCGCGTTGTTCGCAGGGCTGCGCGGCACGATCGGCGCTGCCGACTTCCAGTACTTCAACAGCCTGCCGCTGCTGCTGCTCGCGGTCGTCTTCGGGATCACCTCGGTCACCGGCGCCACGCTCGGTGGCATCGGCCTGATGCTCCTGCCGGTGCTGTCGGGCTCCAACCCGGTCGCCGGAGGCATCGTGTTCCTCATCATCGGCTTCGGCGCGGTCTTCGCAGGTCGCGACCCCAACGGTCTGGCCAACCTGCTGTTCCGGCTCGGCCGGATGCTGCGAGCACGGGTGCTCGCCCGGGTCGACCTCAACCTGCCCCAGCTGCCGACGCGCCGACCCGGCGCCGGCGCAGCCCCGGCGCACCTGTCCGGGACGGCGGACGACGTACCCGACGGGTCGGCCTACACCTACGACGACACCCGCGACGACATCGTCCCGGTCGCTGCTGGATCGAAGGAGTCCCGATGAGCCTGCTCGAGGTCGACGACGTCGTCGTGCAGTTCGGTGGCGTGACCGCGGTCAACCACGCCACGTTCGAGGCCGAGGCCGGTCACGTGACCGGGCTGATCGGCCCCAACGGTGCGGGCAAGACGACGTGCTTCAACGTGATCAGCGGCCTGCAGCGCCCGACGAAGGGCAAGGTGCGCTTCGACGGCAAGAACGTCACCTCGGTGCCGGTCCACCGGCGCTCGAAGCGGGGCATGGGTCGCACCTTCCAGCGTCTCGAGGCGTTCGGGTCGCTCTCGGTGCGCGAGAACGTCCGGGTCGCGCTCGACATCCACCGCGGCATCAAGGGCGTGATCAAGCCGGCGCGTGCCGACATCGACCACTTGCTCGAGCGTGTCGGAATCGCCTCGTACGCCGACGACCGCGCCGATGCGATCCCCACCGGCACGGCCCGCCTCCTCGAGCTCGCCCGGTGCCTGGCCGGCGACCCCCAGCTGCTGCTCCTCGACGAGCCCTCGTCGGGCCTCGACGAGACCGAGACCGACGCCTTCGGTGAGCTGCTGCGTGACCTGGCGGCCGAGGGTCGAGCGATCCTGATGGTCGAGCACGACATGGACCTCGTCATGGGGGTCTGCGACACCATCCGGGTGCTCGACTTCGGTGAGGTGATCGCCGTGGGCGACCCCGCCGCCATCCGCGCCGACAAGCGGGTGCAACAGGCCTACCTCGGCTACGCCGACGAGTCCGACGACGCGGACCAGCCGCCCGGCCACTCCGGTGGTCAGCCGACCGACCAGACCATGGTGATCCCCGCGGTGCCCGCGGCGGAAGGGGCTTCCTGATGAGCGTGCCGATTCTCGAGGTCGTCGACGTGACGGCTGCCTACGGCCGCATCGAGGTGCTGCGCGGCGTCAACCTCAGCGTCCCCCGAGGGGCCGTGATGGCCCTGCTCGGACCCAACGGCGCGGGCAAGTCGACGCTGGTGCAGGTCATCTCCGGACAGAAGGAGGCCACCGGCGGCGACATCCACCTCGGTGGCGTCAACGTCAAGAACGCCAGTCCCGAGGAGCTCGCCCGGCTCGGGCTCTGCACGGTGCCCGAGGGACGGTCGGTCTTCCCCAACCTCACGGTCGAGGAGAACCTCACCCTGATGTCGTACGCCGGGGTCTCGGCCGAGGCGGTCCTCGAGACCGCCTACGCCTACTTCCCGCGGCTCTCCGAGCGGCGCAAGCAGCTCGCCGGCACCATGTCGGGCGGCGAGCAGCAGATGCTCGCCATGTCGCGCGCGCTCGCCTCCGACCCGGCCCTGCTGCTGCTCGACGAGCTGTCGATGGGACTGGCGCCCCTGATCGTCGACGAGCTCTACGACACCGTGCAGCAGATCGCCGAGTCCGGCGTCTCGATCCTGTGCATCGAGCAGTTCGCCCGCACCGCCCTGCGGGTCTCCGACTACGCCGCGGTGATGTCCGGCGGCCGCATCGTCGCCACCGGCGAACCCGACGAAGTCCTCGAAACCATGTCCGACGTGATCCTCGGAGGAGCAGCATGAGCACCATGACCACCACCCAGGAGACCCGGAGCTCGTCGAGGCGTCGCCGCGGCCTGCCGCTCGCGGCCGCAGCCGTGGTCGGTGCGCTGCTCCCGCTGGGCGCCACCCCGGTCGAGGCCGCCCAGCCCGCCGAACGCGCCACCGCTCAGCTCAAGACGGCCGCGGAGCCCGGCTACGCCGGCTACTCAAGCACCTCGAGCGGCTCGCCGATCCGGGTCGAGATCTACGAGCCGACGATCCCGCTGCCCGCGAGCCCGCAGGCCGAGCTCTCGGTCGGCTACTCGGCGATCGTGGCCGACTCCACCAGCGCCCGCGCCCGCGCGAGCTACCTGTGGCCCGGTGGCCCGGTCGGCGAGGGGTTCAAGACGATCGCCGAGAACCTCCGGCTCCCACCCGAGCTGGTGGCACCGCTCGCCGAGCAGGGCTACCCGATCCAGGTCAACGCGGTCTTCCCCGGCGGCCCTGAGAACGAGACCGACGAGCCGTTCCCCGGCACGATCCAGCGGGCGACGGCGAAGGAGGACTTCGCGGTCGCCAGCAACGGCTACTCCACCGACGGCGAGGTCAAGGAGGACGACGCCGGTGGTGGCGGCAACGGCGGCGGTGGGGGCGGCGGGCCGCTCCCCGAGCTCCCGATCCCGCTCCCGGGCCCGCTGGGCTCCGGCGGCCTCGGCGGCCTGCTCGGCAGCAGCGCCACCCCGATGCGGGCGGCCGCGGAGGATCCCGAGCCGACCCCGCTGCTCCCGCCCGAGCTCGCGGTGCTGCTCGACGCGGGCGGCTTCAGCTCGATCAGCCGGGCGTCGTCCGACGGGGTCGCCGCCTCCCAGGCACGTGCCAACGTCGGCAACATCAGCCTCCTCGGCGGCTTGGTGACCATCGAGGGCGTCAAGACCCTCGCGCGCACCACCAGCGACGGCAAGACCGGCAAGGCCGAGGGCGAGGCCGTCTACGGCGACCTGGTCGCGTTCGGCCAGCGGTTCCGCTACGGCGACGACGGCTACGAGGCGGTGGGCCAGAAGGGCAAGATCCCCGGGCTCCCCGACAACGCCGCGGAGGCGCTCGAGGCGATCGGCCTGAAGATCTCCACCCCGAAGCCGCAGCTGACGACCGACGGCGACGCGGCCCAGGCCCTCGTGCGCGGCATGGTCCTCGACTTCGACCTCACCACGCTGCGCTCGCAGCTCGGGCCGCTCACCGACGCCCTCAACACCCTCGCCGGGTCGCTCCCGGACGAGTCCGGTCAGCTGAAGTCGCTCGTGCAGGCGGCCGTCAACCTCTCGCCCCGGATCGTCTTCGTCGTCGGCACGGCCAGCAGCGAGGTCGACACCTCGCAGCCGATCGACATCCCCGACGTCGAGATCCCCGTGGTCGAGCCCGAGGCGACCGAGGAACCGGCACCGGCCGGCCCCGGGGGCGGCGGGTCGGGCAGTGTCTCCACCGGTGGCGGTGACTCGTCGGTCCCCGACTCCAGCGCGCCGGTCGACGGCTCGCCCACCACGACGACCACCGACAGCGGCATCGTCCCGGTGGCGGCGCCCCAGCAGCCCGGCCTCCCGGCACTGTTCTCGATCCCGACGCTGCTGATCCTCCTGGGCGTCGGCCTGGCCTCGCTCTTCGGCTCCTACGTACGACGTCTCGGTCTCGCCGCGCTCGGTGGCTCGGCGTCCTGCCCGCACGGACTCACCTCCGGCCTTCCCGACCTGCGAAAGATGAGCTGACATGAGCACTGACACCACCGCCCCCGCGTCCGCCACGGGCCAGCCGGAGCGCGCCTCCGGCAGCCGGATGGGGGCCGGCACCAGCAGCCTGCCCCGCGCCGGGGCCCGTGGCTCCGGGGTCTCCCCGATCAAGGGCTACAACGCCCAGCTGCTGCAGACCGTGCTGTTCTGGGCCGGGGCGATCATGATGCCGCTGGGCATCGTGATCATCCTGCTCGGCTACTACGGCGTCGCGAACTCCGTCTACGACTTCGAGCGCGAGGCCTACACCGCCTCGGGCGGGTTCCTGGGTCTCGCGATCACGTTCCTCGGCGGGTTCCTCTACTTCGGGGCCTGGCTGGCCCGGATCGCCTACGACAACCAGCAGTCGGCCCAGCGGCTCGCCGACAGCCTGCTCGTGCTCGCCGACGTCACGTCCGCGGCCGCGGCCACGCACGCCCCGGTCTCCGACGTCGCCGCCCTGCCCGTCACCGCGGGCGAGGGGACGACGCTGCACCGTCGCGACTGCGCCCTGATCGCGCACCGCGACGACCTGGTGCCCGGGGGCGGCCGCACCGGCCTCACCGAGTGCCGGGTCTGCAAGCCCTGACCGACCGACGTACCGGCTTTCGATTAGCTGGGTGCGAGCTGAAGGCCTGGTCGTCGAGTAGCCGGGGTGCGAGCTGCGGGCTGGGCGCACCCATGGTCGTCGAGTAGCCG
>JBFJKO010000049.1:0-11946 GCA_041634935.1 Nocardioides sp. | reverse complement strand
TGCGCTGAAGGGGTTTGTGATAAATAAGTTCATGGGTTAGCCAGGGCGTAAGGGCCACCAGCAGCGAGGCGCCAATGATCCATTGGTTTTGGATGGCCAGCACGCCGGTCATGATGAGCGGCAGCGACCAGATTAGTTCAAAGGTGATCAGACCAATGTTGTAGGTGTTCGAGGTTGAGTGGTCATTCAGTTGGGATAGTCGGGTGGACATTATTGGTGCTTAACTCCTTACAAGCCAGTGTGGTGCAGCCTGGCCGGGGGCCGTCGCGGCGGCCCCCGAGCCGGCGGAAGCGCCGGCGCCACCTGCGGCAGCGGCGCTCGCGCCGACCCCGGCGGAGGCGACGCCCGGTGCGGAGGCTGCGGCGGTCCCGGGAGCCGGGGCCGGCACGGGCACCGGTGGTGGTGGTGGGGCGGGGGGAGCCGCTGCCGCGGCTGCCGACGACTCGGGGGCGCCCGCCAGGGGGAGGGCGGCGCTGTCGGCGCCCGACGCCGGATCCGGCCCGGGGGCCGCAACCGGCGCCGCCGAGCAGCGCAGCCGGACGGCGGCCTCGGCGACCGCGACCGACCCGGCGCGGGCGATGAGCGACACGGGCTGCGGGCCGGGGTCGCCGTCCGGGCAGGTGAGCGTCAGCGGAAACGCGTAGCGGCCAGGCTCGCGCAGCGCCACGTCGTCGTAGCGGGCGCCGACGGCGACCTCCACCCCCTCGGGCGCCTCGGCGGCGAGCTCGACGGCCCCGCGGACGTCGAGGGCGTCGATCAGCGCGCGCACCGGGGCCCCGAGCGGGACCACCCCGCCACGGCTGACCCCGACGCACACCAACGGGTCGTTCTCGCGCAGGTCTGCGGCCCCGTCGCCATCACAGTCGACCCCACCGACCGGGGCCCGGGCGCCGCTGCCGGCCGAGAACTGGTCGAGCTGGGTCCGCAACAGGGGACCGTCGACCGTGCCGGCACCGCGGTCGCCGCCGGCGGTGAGCACGGGGTCCTCCGAGACGACCTGGATCCCGACGTGGCGCACGTCAGCGGAGCGCAGCGCGTCGACGACCGCGAAGGGCGAGGGCTCGCCGGGCGTGGTGGCGGTCCACGGCTCGTCGGTGAGGTGGAGCACCACCTTCAGGGCATCGGGTCGGAAGCCGGCGCCCTGTCCCGGCTCGACGAGCTCGGTGCCGTCGACCGTCAGGCCGGAGCCGGTGACGGTCTGGAGCAGCGCCGTGCGGTGCGTCTCCTCACCGCCCCTCGGCTCGACGCTGCGCAGCGCGCGCTGCAGGGGTCGGCCCGGCGGGGCGAGGTCGACCTCGCGTCGGTAGCGCTGCCCCGGGCCGGCGTCGTGGAAGGTGCTCAGCCCGACCCGGACGTCGACGCCGTCGTCGGCGAGCCCGGTGACGAGCTCCTCGAGGCCGCACACCACGCCGGCGGCGGCGGGCCCCATCGAGTCCGAGACGTCCAGGAGCAGGTGCAGGTCCAGGGCCGAGGTGTCGCCCGGGAGGTCCAGCACGGTCCGGTGGGTGGCGCGGCCGTCCTGATCGGGGACGACGCCCGCGTCGTCGGGCGTGAGCGTCGCGCTGCCGGTGCGGACGACCGGGGCCTCGAACGGGCGGCTGTCCGGACAGGCGGCGGGTGCGGGCGGGAAGCCGGGAGCGGCCGGGGGACCGCTCCCGGTGCCCGTGCCGTCGTCCACGGTCGGGGGCACCACCGAGCCCATGGCGGGCGGTGAGTAGACGACGTACTCGTCGCGGCCTGGCGGCTCGGAGAGCGACGAGGAGTGCAGGTGCACCGCCGGGTCGGCGGCGCGGTCGACGACGGCGTCGAGCAGCGGGTGCCCGCGACCGTCGGCGACGTCGACCCACGTGTCCGCGACGGCGTCGAGCAGGAGCAGCGTGCCGGGGCCGCTGTAGCCGTCGGAGATCTGCGGGGGCAGTCCAGCGCTGGTGAGGACCACCTCGTCGGTGGTGCGACCCAGGGCCAACGACTGCGCCACACCGGCCAGCGGGCCTCCCGTGGGCAGCGCCTGCGGCGCGCCGCCGTTCGGTGGGATCGACCACAGCCGTGCGCTCGGGTCGTCGAGCGGGGTGTTGCTCTGCTCCGTGCCGATCACGACGGCCTGACCCGCCGCTGTCCCCGCGGGGTGCACGGCGAGCGCGTGGGCGTAGCCGAGGTCGACGGCGTCCAACGCGGTCTGCCAGGAGTCGCCGCCGTCGCTGCTGCGCTGGAGGGAGGCGGACCCGACGAGCACCGCACCGGACGCGCCGGGGTCGGTGGCCGCAGTACGCGGCGCCGAGTCCAGGCTCGGGCCGTCCGGGGTCGGGAAGGTGCGCACGCCGCGCGCGGGGGTGAAGGTCGCGCCACCGTCGCTGCTGCGCAGGGGAGCGAGACTGAGGGAGGCCTCGTCGGTGGTCGCGAGGTAGACGACGTCAGGGTTGCCCGCGGCGATGGCCGGCGTGACGCGGCCCGAGAGCGGCGGGCTCTGCCGGAAGGGACGTCCGGCGGCGGTGCGGCTCCACACGGTGCTCGTCGCGGCGAGGCCGGGATCGCCTGCGGGCTCGGTCCCGACGACGACCAGCAGTCGGCCGGTGGGAGCGGTGGTGTCGGGGACGGTCAGCGAGCGGATGCTCGTCTCAGGGGCGCTCGGGACCGTGAGCACCTCGCTCCAGGTGCACCCCGCGTCGGTGCTGATCACGACGGTCGTGGGGTCGGCGAGATAGACCGTGCGCGGGTCGGCCGGCTCGACGGCATGCGCGACCAGGGGCCCCGACAGGGATGGTGGCTTCGAGACCGACCGGAAGTCGCCCTCGACCCTCGACGACGTCTGGCAGGAGGTGCCGGGTGCACCCTGGGCGGCGGGCGGTGTGAGACCGACCGTTCCGGGGAGCGCCACCGCGATCACGGCGGTCAGCAGCAGGGCGGGGCGAGGCATGCGGGGCACTGGGTGGTTCCTCGGGCTCGGACGGGGAGGGGGCGCCGCGGGTGCGTGGCGCCGGGGGAGTGCGAGGCGGCCCGGTGGGGAGGGCCGCCTCGCGAGAGCCCATCAGCAGGCCGCGGACTCCACACGGTGGATGGCGGCCGCACCGGCGGAGCCGGCGACCGGCGCGCCGCCGACGACGGTCTCGGCGTTGTGCAGCGCGCGGGCGACCGGGGCCTCGCAGGCGGCCGGGCCGGCGACGGCGGCGGCGGGCGCGGCGAGGGTGAAGGCGCCGGCGACGAGGGCGGTGGCGAGGGCGGTGGTGCGGTGCATGGTTCCTCCAGAGGGGGGTTGGGACGGGCGCCGAACGGCGACCGTGAGGAACACTAGATGATCATGATTCTCATTTCTATTCCGGGTGGGTCGATGAGGTCGGGTGATCAGCCCAACGCGGTGGCGATCGCGTGGTAGAGCGGGATGCCCAGGGCGAGGTTGAAGGGAAACGTCACCCCGAGGGACGCGGTCAACGCGTGCCCGAGGTTGGCCTCCGGCAAGGACACCTGGACGGCGGCCGGGGCGGCGATGTACGACGCGCTCCCGGTCATCGCGGCGAAGACGGCCGCGCCGCCCACGGAGAGCCCCGCGGCGGTGCCGACCAGGGCGCCCACGCTGCCCGCGACCAGCGGCATCACGACGGCGAAGGTCACCAGGAAGAGGCCGGAGTCGCGCACCTCGCGCAGACGTTGCCCGGCGACGATCCCGAGGTGCAGCAGGAAGAGCACGAGGACCCCGGCGAAGGGGGCGACGAAGACGGGCTCGACGAGCTCGCGGTTGGCGGGGCCGGCCACGGCTCCGATGACGATCCCACCGAGGAGGAGCAGCATGCTGGAGCCGGCCAGCACCTCGCCCACGGCCGAGCGCAGGCTGCCACCCTCGGCCTTGGCGCGGTGGGCGATGGCGAGGGCGATCAGGATGCCCGGGATCTCGAGCACGGCCAGCAGGGCGGGGAGGAAGGCCTCGGGCGCGGGGCCGGTCGTCATCGTGGTGGCGAAGGCGAGGGCGGCCGCGAAGGTCACCGCCGAGACCGAGCCGTAGTGGGCCGCGATACCGGCGGCGTCGACGATGGAGAACTTCCCCCAGCGCACGAGGACGAGGTAGGCCACCACCGGGATGACCGCCCCGAGGGCCAGGGTGGCCGCGATCGGTCCGGCGAGCTCACCCGGTGAGGAGTTCACGAGAGCGGCGCCGCCCTTGAGTCCGATGGCCAGCAGCAGGTAGGCCGAGAGCAGCTTGGCGGCACCTGGCGGGATGTGCAGGTCGCTCCGCACGGCCACGGCCACGATGCCGAGCAGGAAGGCCAGCACGGCCGGGTGGGTGAGGTTGGCCAGGGCGAGGTCGGTGCTCGACATGGGGCGCGTCCGATCCGGAGGTCACCCGACAGGTGACGGTTTACGCATGTTTGGTGAAACATGGTTTGTAGTGCACATATTGTCGTCGGTCGATCCTGCGGTCAATGTGACGTGGCCGACAATGCATGTTTGACTCGCCAGGTGTCCGCGACCGGGCGGACGAGAGAGGCTCGAAAGGGGCACGTGATGGCCGCGACCAAGGACCAGGGCAGGGACCAGGGCAGCTGGACCTTCCTCACCAACCACGCCCACGTCCTGATCTGCGTGGCGGGCGACGGCGACGCGCGGATCAGCGACATCGCCGACCAGGTGGGCATCGGTGAACGCGCCACCCAGAGCATCCTCAACGACCTCGTCGAGGCGGGCTACCTGCGCCGGAGTCGGGTCGGCCGCCGCAACCGCTACGAGGTCGACACCGCCCGCCACCTGCGGCACCCCCTCGAGGCGCACCACCAGATCGGTGAGCTGCTCTCGGCTGTCGGTCCCTGAGGTCGCACCTGGCCGCCGCTGAAGGGTGGCGTCTGAAGGTGCTGTGAAGAGTGCGACCCGCCTCGCTGATACGGCCGCGCGACGTCGTCCGGCGTGCCACGCTGGCGCGATGACCACGACCGAGTCCGGCCTCCGTCGTCGTGCGCGGGGCGCGCTCCGGGCGGCGGTCCTGACGTCGCCCGCGGTGCTGCTGACGGCGTGCTCCGGCGGCGACGAGGCACCCGACCAGACCCCGGCGCAGGTGCTGGCGGGAGCGGGGGCCGCGCTCGACGAGACGAGCGGCGTGACGTTGTCGCTCAGCACCACCGAGCTGCCCGACGGGGTCGACGGCGTCCTGTCCGCGACCGGGACCGCCACGCGGGCGCCGGCGTTCGAGGGAGTGCTGACCGTGCTGGTCAACGGACTCGAGGTCGACGTGCCGGTCGTGTCGGTCGACGCGGTCGTGTTCGCCAAGCTGCCCTTCACGACCGAGTTCGCCGAGGTGGACCCGGTCGACTACGGGGCGCCCGACCCCGCGCAGCTCATGGCCCCGGACAACGGCCTGTCGGCATGGCTCGACTCCGCCACGGGCGTCGAGGCCGGTGAGCGTGTGCGCGACGGCGAGGAGGTGCTGCGCTCCTACGACGGACAGCTCTCGGGCGAGGTCGTCGACGCGTCGATCCCGAGCGCCGACGAGGACGCGGAGTTCCCGGTCTCCTTTCAGGTCGACGACGCCGGGCGGCTCCGGGCGGTCGAGATCACCGGACCGTTCTACGGTCCCGAGGGCGTCGTCGACTACACCGTGAGCGTCGACGACTACGGCTCCGCGACGGACATCACCGCGCCGTGACCCAGCCCGACGCGCCGGACCGGGCGGTCGACCGTCGCGGACGCCTGCTGCTCGGTCTCGCCGCGGTCGCCGTGGGGTTCTCCGCGGCCGACAACTACGTCGTGGTGCTGGCCCTGCCCGACATGATGGGCTCGGCCGGCCTGTCGGCGGAGGACCTGCAGCAGGCCGCGCCGATCATCTCGGGGTTCCTGCTCGGCTTCATCGCGATGCTGCCGCTGATCGGACGCATCGCCGACGTCCGCGGTCGGGTGCCGGTGCTCGTCGGCGCCCTGGTCGTCTTCGCCCTCGGCTCGTTGATCACCGCGGCGGCCTACGACCTGACCAGCGTGGTGGCCGGACGCCTCCTGCAGGGCGTGGGGGCAGGCGGGCTGCTGCCGCCGACACTGGCGCTGGTCGCCGACCTCTACCCGCCCCGACGCCGGGGCGTGCCGCTCGGGGTGGTCGGTGCGGTCCAGGAGCTCGGCAACGTCGTGGGGCCGGTCTACGGCGCCCTCGTGCTCGCCTTCGGCTCCTGGCGCTCGATCTTCTGGATCAACCTCGCGGTCGGACTCGTCCTGGCCGCTCTCATCAGCCGGCAGCGCGTGGGCACCGCCGCCCGGGACGTCGTCCCGCTCCGGGCGTTCGACTGGGCGAGCCTGGGCTTGGCCTCGGGGGCGCTCGGGTGCCTGCTGCTGGTGATGCTCCAGCCACCGCGCCTGCTGTCCGACGTCACTCTCGGACTCGTCTTCCTCCCCGTGCTCGGGAGCACCCGGTGGCTCTCGCCGGTCGCACTGGTGTGTGTCGGGCTCGTCGGTCTGCTGGTGCTCCGCAGCCTCACGGCGCGGCGACCGTTGCTCGACCTGCGCTCGTGGCGCACGACCCTCAGCCAGGTCGACGTGCTCGGCGCCGTGCTGATCTCGGTGCTGCTCGCCGGCATCATCCTCGCCTTCTCGAGCGCCGACCCGGAGGTGCAGACGTTCTCGTCGGCGGGGCCGTGGCTGCTGACGCTGAGCGCGGTCGCCGGGGTGCTCTTCTGGTGGCGCAACCGGTCGGTCCCCCACCCGCTGGTCCCAGCCGGAGCCGTCACGGCGACGCCCGCCTGGGGGGCGCTCGTAGTCAGCTTCTTCGTCGGCGCCGCCGTGATCGCCGCCCTGGTGGACATCCCGATCTTCGCCCGGATCACGGTGCACCACGACTCCCAGCTGATGGCCGCGCTCGTGCTCGTGCGGTTCCTCGTCGGCCTCCCGGTTGGGGCGTTCCTGGGTGGCTGGCTGAGCCACCGGCTCAACACCGGCGTGGTGACGGCCTGCGGCATGGCGGTCTCCGCCGTCGGCTTCGGGTGGATGTCGCAGTGGCCGTTCGAGGCGCTCGAGAGTCAGCTGGCGACGGTGCCGCTGGTGGCGGCGGGCTTCGGGATCGGCCTGGCGATGGCGCCGGTCAACGCCGCGCTCCTGTCGGCCACCGAGCCCGCCGTCCACGGCCTGGCGAGTGCGCTGCTCATCGTGGCGCGCACCGTGGGCAAGCTGGTCGGCATCAGTGTCCTGACCACCATCGGCCTGCGCCGGTACTCCGCCGAGCAGGCCGACCTCCCGGCACCGATGGAGGTGTGCGGAGACGGCGACAGCAGGTGCGCGGAGTTCAGTCGCATCCTGCAGGACGCCGGCCTCGTGCAGCTGCACACGATCTTCCTCGGCGCAGCCGCCTGCTGCGTCGTCGCGGGGCTGGTCGCGCTGGTCGTCTTCCGCCACGCCGACACGCGCGAGGTGCGCGCCTCGGCGCTCGGGGCGGGGGTCGGCTGACCACCGGGTCCCGGCACATGCAGGACCTTCGCCCCTACCGGTGCCCCGGGCCGGCGCGATGAGATGCAGAGCAGACCACCAGGACGGAGAGACCGTGGAGCAGCTGAGCGCGCTGGACAGCGTCTTCCTGCACGCCGAGAGCCCCCAGGCATCCCTGCACATCGCCAGCGTGGCGTTCTTCGAGGGCCCCGAGCCCGAGTACGCCGCCATCGTGCGCGCCATCGGGGCCAAGCTGCCCCAGGTGCCGCGCTGGCGGCAGCGCCTGCGCAGGATCCCGCTCGACCTCGGGAGGCCGGTCTGGGTCGACGACGAGCACTTCGACCTCGACGAGCACGTGCAGCACCTCGAGGTCCCGTCGCCGGGCGGCGCGAAGGAGCTGCACGAGGTCGTGGACCGGGTGATGTCGGAGCCCCTCGAGCTCAAGCGCCCCCTGTGGGAGGTCTGCGTGCTGAGCGACCTCGAGGGCGGCCGCTGGGGCCTGGTCATCAAGGCGCACCACAGCATGGTCGACGGCATCGCCGGCACCGACCTCCTCACCACCCTGCTCGACCACGCGCCCGCGGTCCCGCCCGGGGCGTCGCTCGACGGCGCTGCCGCAGGCGAGGGGGAGCCCTGGGCCCCCGCCCCCGACCCGCCCGCCGTCCGACTGGTCGGGGCGACGCTGCGCTCGGTGGCGCGCGCACGGGTCCGGGAGGTCCGTGGGATCGGTCCGTCCCTCGCCCTGATGACGGCGCACCCGAAGGCCACCCTCGCTCGCACCCTGGGGCTGGGCCACGGCCTGCTCGGGTTCGCCGGCGCCGCGGCGCCGACGTCGGCCTCGCCGCTGATCGGGCCCCTGGGCCGCGACCGGCTCTACCGGTGGACGAGCCTGTCGCTGACGGACCTGTGGACGGTCAAGCAGCACTTCGGCGTCACCGTCAACGACGTGGTGCTCGCGGGACTGGGCAACGGCCTGCGCGAGCTGCTCCTCGCCCGCGAGGTCGACCTGACCCACCACCACGTACGCACGCTCGTCCCGGTCTCCGTGCGTCACGAGGACCAGCGCGGCATCCCCGACAACCGGGTGTCGGCGATCCTGCTCGACCTGCCGGTGGAGATCGGCGAGGCCCGGGACCGGCTGGTCGAGACCAGCGTGCGCATGCGGCGGTTAAAGAAGGCGCAGGAGGCCGCCGCCGGCGAGCTGCTCGCCGAGCTGGGGGACGCCACGCCGGCGCCGCTGCTCTCCGCGGGCCTGCACCTGTTCTTCAAACTCCCGCACCGTCACCTGTCGACCGTGGCGACCAACGTGCCCGGTCCGGTCGAGCCGCTCTACCTCCTCGGACGACGTCTCGACTCGGCCTACCCCTACGTGCCCCTGGCCGACCGGGTGCGGCTGGGCACCGCCGTCACGTCGTACGACGGCCGGCTGCTGGTCGGCGTGACCGCCGACCGCGACCACGTGCCCGACGTCGACGTCGTCATCGACGGCATCGACCGCGGCTTCGCCGAGCTGCTCGACGCCGTCGAACCGCCCCGACCCGGGCCGCCCGGGCAGGAGCGCTAGACGTGGCCCGGCACCGGATGTCGGCCGCCGACGCGGCCTGGCTGCGGATGGACTCACCCACCAGCCTGATGGTGGTGACCTCCGTGCAGTGGTTCGACCGGCCCCTGGACCTCGAGGCGGTCGCCCATGTCCTGACCGAGCGGGTGGTCGAGCGGTTCCCGCGGTTCAGCCAGCGAGTGGTGGAAGCCCACGGGCTGTGGTGGGAGGACGTCGAGGACTTCGATGTCCGCGACCGGTTGCACGGGCTGACGCTGCCCGCGCCCGCTGGACGCGCCGAGCTGGAGCGGGCGGTCGGTGAGCAGGTCTCGGTGCCCGTGCCCTGGGACCGGCCGCTGTGGGACATCCACCTCGTCGACGACTACGAGTGTGGCGGCGGCGCCGCGATCTTCCGGATGCACCACGCCATCGCCGACGGGTTCTCGTTGGTGCGGGTGCTGCTGTCGCTCACCGACGACCCCGACCTCGAGCCGGTCGACATCGCTCCGGCGCAGCAGGACCACGGGGGCCTGACCGAGCTGGTGGGCGACGCCGTCCACGGCGTGCTGGCGGCGGCCGCTCACCCCCGGGCGACGACCCGGAAGGCGCTCGGCCTGGCCGACCCGCGGCACCTGGTGGACCTCGCCCACGTCGCGGCCGCCGACACCGCCTCCGTGGGCAAGCTGCTGCTCCTGCCCCCGGACCACCCCACCGTGCTCAAGGGGCCGCTGGGTCGCGCCAAGCAGACGGTCTGGACCGAGCCGATCTCCTTCGACGCCGTGCGGAGCGCGGCCAAGACCTCGGACGCGACCATCAACGACCTCCTGCTCGCCGCGGTCGCCGGTGCGCTCCGCACCTACCTCGTACGACGGCGCAGCGCGGTGGTCGACGTCCGCGCGATCGTGCCGTTCAACCTGCGACCGTTGGACGAGCCGCTGTCGGCCGAGCTGGGCAACCGGTTCGGGCTGGTCTACCTCACGCTGCCGCTCGAGGCGGCCACCCACCAGGAGCGACTGGCGCAGACCAGCCGTCGGATGCGGGCGATCAAGAGCTCGGCCGACGGGGTCGTCGCCTTCGGCATCCTCCGGGTCCTGGGCCTGACCCCGGGCCCGGTGGAGGACCTGGCGATCAAGGTCTTCACCTCCAAGGGCACCGGCGTGATGACCAACGTGCCGGGTCCGCGCCGCCCCCGTCACCCTGGCCGGCACCAGGCTGCTCGGCACTCTCGGATGGGGCCCGACGTCCGGCGACCTGGGGCTGGGAGTGGCGATCTTCAGCTATGCCGGTGAGATCACGGTCGGGTTCTGCGTCGACCGCGGGTTGGTGCCCGACGTCGACCTGCTGCGCTCGGACTTCTCCGACGAGCTCGCCGTCCTGCTCGCGGCCTCGCGGACGCCCGGAGCGGTGTGATCCGGACGATGGCCCACCGGATTGAGGACCTAGGTCCCTGCAGTTCGGGCCGCGGGCCACGCAGGGTGGAGCCATGACCTCCACCACGCAGCCCGATGCCGTCGCCGACACCCCGGCCGCTCCCGGTGCACCCGGGCACGCCGAGGAGCTCGACGAGATCATGGACCTTGGCGAGGACCTGCGCGAGGAGGGATTCGAGCTCGACGACGCCGAGGGCGCCTCGGGACTGCCGGCGTGGCGCCACGGCTACCCCTACGAGACCAAGCTGCCGCGCAAGGAGTACGAGACCACCAAGCGCAAGCTGCAGATCGAGCTGCTCAAGCTGCAGGCACACGTCAAGGACGCCGGACTGAAGGTGGCGGTGCTCTTCGAGGGTCGCGACGCGGCGGGCAAGGGCGGCGCGATCAAGCGGTTCGGCGAGCACCTCAACCCCCGCGGTGCGCGCGTGGTGGCGCTGAGCGTCCCGACCGAGCGCGAGCGCAGCCAGTGGTACTTCCAGCGCTACGTCCCTCACCTGCCCAGCGGCGGGGAGATCGTGATGTTCGACCGGTCCTGGTACAACCGCACCGGTGTGGAGCGGGTCATGGGCTACTGCACCCCTGCGGAGTACCTCAACTTCATGCGGGACACCCCCGAGTTCGAGCGGATGCTCGTGCGCTCGGGCATGCACCTGGTCAAGCTGTGGTTCTCGGTGTCGCGGGAGGAGCAGGCCGCCCGCTTCGCGGCCCGCGGACAGGACCCCGTCAAGCAGTGGAAGCTCTCGCCGACCGACCTCGCGAGCCTGGACAAGTGGGACGCCTACACGGCTGCCAAGCAGGCGATGTTCTTCCACACCCACACGGGCGACGCCCCGTGGACGGTCGTGAAGTCCAACGACAAGAAGCGCGCGCGGCTCGAGGCCATGCGGGTGCTGCTCTCGCAGTTCGACTATCCCTCCAAGGACCACGAGCTGGTCGGGACGCCCGACCCGTTGCTCGTCGGGTCACCGGCGGCGGACAACGAGGGCGACCAGGGTCCCGCGCGCTACTTCCCCAACCCGGCCAAGCCCTGGGGCTGACCGACGCCGAGCCTCAGCCGGTGGCGAGCTCGGTGCGCACGCTGACCTCGGCATGGAGCGTGCGATGGACCGGGCACCGGTCGGCGATCTCGAGCAGGCGTGCCCGCTGCTCGTCGTCCAGGTCGCCTTGCAGGGTCACGACCCGGTCGATGCGGTCGAGGTGACCCGACTCGGTCTCGCAGTCCTCGCAGTCGCGGGCATGGATGCGTGAGTGACGTAGCGCCACGGTGACGCGCTCGAGCGGCCACTCCTTGCGCTCGGCATACATGCGCAGCGTCATCGAGGTGCACGCGCCGAGTCCGGCGAGCAGCAGGTCGTACGGCGAGGGCCCGGTGTCCTGCCCCAGGGGCAAGGGCTCGTCGGCGACGAGGACGTGTCGCCCGATGGTCACGCGCTGCCCGAACGGGCCCTGGCCGTCCTCGCTCACGACGACGGCGCCGTCGGTGGCGTCTGCGACCTTTGCGACCTCTGCGACCTCTGAGACCTCGTCGACCTCCGGCGGCGTGGTCGGGGTGCCGGGGGCCAGGTCCTCGTCGAGGTGCCGGTCGGCCCAGGC
>JBFJKO010000048.1:0-12067 GCA_041634935.1 Nocardioides sp. | reverse complement strand
TCGAGCGGCAGCCCGTCGACCTGGACGCGCTCGCGCGCCGGGTCGCCGCCGAGCAGACGGCCGCCGCGAGCCGCGACGCCGACGTCCGGGTCGAGGAGCTGCCGACGGTCGACGGCGACGAGAACCTCCTCGAGATCCTGCTGTCCAACCTGATCGGCAACGCCCTCAAGTACGTCCCCGACGACCGCACGCCGGTCGTCCTCGTCGACGCCGTGATCGACGAGGACACCAGCTGGCCGGTGCTCCGCGTCGCCGACAACGGCGTGCCGATCACCGACGGTGAGCGGATCTTCGACATGTTCGAGCGCGGCGCGGCCGACGACCGCACGGTCGGCAGCGGGGTCGGGCTCGCCGTCTGCCGGCGGATCGCCGAGCTGCACGGCGGCAGGATCTGGCTCGAGGTCTCCGAGGCCGGGGGTCCTCGCTTCTGCGTGCTGCTCGCCCGCGTCCCGAACTTGCCGTCGAGGCGACCGGAGCCACCGGCCTAGCAGCAGCGGCAGCCCGCCCCGTCCTGAGGCAGGGACACGGGAAGTGCCTCGACCGGCGACGGGGGCGCGGGAGCGCAGCAGCCCTCACCGCGCCAGGCAGCCAGCCCCTCCTTCACCGCGATCGCGGCGATCACCAGCCCGGCGATCGGGTCGGCCCAGTACCACCCGAGGGCCGCGTTGGCGACGAGGCCGATCAGCAGCACTGCGGAGAGGTAGGTGCACAGCAGCGTCTGGGTCGAGTCGGCGACGACGGCGTTGGAGCCGAGGGCCTTGCCCGTGCGGCGCTGCGCCCACGAGAGGAACGGCATCACCACGAGCGACACCGCCGCGATCGCGATGCCCACGCTGGAGGGGTCCGCTGCGCGACCGCTGAGCAGCGCACGCACCGACTCGACGCCGACGAAGAGGGCCAGGGCGAAGAACGAGCCCGCCATCAGGCGCAGCGCGAGGCGCTCGCGCGACTCCGGCAGCACGTGCCGGAACTGCCACAGCACGATCAGACCCGAGGACACCTCGACGACCGAGTCGAGCCCGAAGCCGATGAGGGCCACCGAGCCCGCCACCAGACCGGCGGAGATCGCGACGACCGCCTCGACGACGTTGTAGGTCACCGAGGCGCCGGCGAGGAGCCGGGCTCGTCGACCGAGGCGCGCGCGCTCCGCAGCGCTGGTCGTGGCCCGGTCGGCGGCGCCGGCCGCGTGGGTGGCGCAGGCCATCTCAGTGCTCCCGCTCGAGGGTGTCGGCACCGTACGTCGCGCACCCGACGGCGGCCGCGCCGGTGAGGACCAGCAGCTCGTCGGAGAGCGCCAGCAGCCGCGCGACCGCGTCGGGGTGGGCGAGCGAGAACACCGAGGCCCGCCCCTCGGGCCGCGACGTCACGACGCCGCAGTCGCGCAGGCAGGCGAGGTGCTTCGACACCGTCGACTGCGCGAGACCCAGGTGCTCGGTCAGGTCGACCACCCGGTGCTCCCCCACGGTCAGGTGCCGCACGATCGCGACCCGCGAGGGGTCGCTGAAGCCCTTGAAGAGGCACGCCGTCGCCTCGAGGTGCTCCACCGAGGTCTCGTCGGAGAGCGTTGTCATCGTCATGTGGCGATGCTATCAACCCGCAACTCCGCCTCGGTGCGGCGTGACCCCGGACGCACGAAGCCCGGATCCTCTACGAGGATCCGGGCTTGAAGACGTCTTGCGACATCACGTGGCGGTGGCGGTGGGATTTGAACCCACGGTGGGTGTGACCCCACACAACATTTCGAGTGTTGCACCTTCGGCCGCTCGGACACGCCACCGCCGGGAAGGTTACCGGAGGTGGGGGGAGGACCGAAATCAGGCCCCTCGACGACCCTTCGACGACCCTTCGGACGCGCACGTCGTCCGGCGCCGGGTGCCGAAGAAGTCGTCGAGCAGCGCGGCGGCCTCGTCGGCCAGCACCCCGGAGACCACCTCGGGACGGTGGTTGAGGCGACGGTCGCGCACGACGTCCCACAGCGACCCGACCGCGCCGGCCTTGTCGTCGTGGGCGGCGAAGACGACCCGCGCGACCCGGGCGAGGACCGCCGCGCCGGCGCACATGGTGCAGGGCTCGAGCGTCACGACCAGGGTGCATCCCTCGAGGCGCCACTCGCCCCGCTGCCTCGCGGCCTCGCGCAGCGCGACCACCTCGGCGTGCCCGGTCGGGTCGTGCTCGGCCTCGCGCACGTTGCGACCGCGACCGATCACCGCCCCGTCAGGGTCGAGGACGATGGCCCCGATCGGGACGTCGTCGGTGGCCAGCGCGGCGCGCGCCTCGTCGAGGGCCAGGCGCATCGGGTCGGCCCAGCGGTGCTGGAGGCTCACGCGGAGGTGAGGCCGATCGCGTCGTCGAAGAGCTCGCCGAAGCCGAGCCGGCGCGCGACGTCGGAGAGCTGCTCGTCGGGGTAGAGGTCGGCGTCCTCGTCGAGCAGGACGGCGAGGTCCATCGCGTGCACGCCGAGGTCACCGAGCAGGTCGAGGTCACCGGCGGGCGCCTGCTCGTCGTCGTCCTCGGGCAGCGGGAGGCCGAGGTGCCCGACCACGGACGTCGCGAGCTCCCACTCCTCGGCGGCGGTGATGTCGGAGAGCAGCAGCCGCACCCGCGAGCCGGAGACCCGCACGATGAGGAAGAAGTCCTCGTCGACGGCGACCAGTCCGACCGCACCGCCGTCGCCGGGGAAGCGACGCAGCGCGTGCGCGAGCGTGTCGACGTCCACCACGAGGTCGTGCGCGAGCTCCTGGACCTGCCACTCGCCCTCGTCGCGGTAGGCAGCCAGCGCGAAGTCGACGGAGTCGATCTGCTCGGCCATGCGCCAAGAGTCGCACGACTGGGGGTCACCGCCAACCCCCTTGCTCCCGCATCCGTCGCCCGCCGGCGGGCGAGGGGGGCGGGTCGGGCACTACAGTCGCGCCATGCGCACGCTCGTGATCGACCACCCGCTCGTCGCCCACAAGCTCACGGTGCTGAGGGACGTCCGCACCGACTCGCCGACGTTCCGACGCCTCGCCGACGAGCTCGTGACCCTGCTGGCCTACGAGGCCACCCGCGACGTGCGCGTGGTGCCCGACGAGATCGAGACGCCGGTCGCGCCGACCACCGGCACCAAGCTGGCCACCCCCAAGCCGCTCGTCGTCCCGATCCTGCGCGCCGGTCTCGGCATGCTCGACGGCATGGTGCGTCTGCTCCCCACCGCGGAGGTCGGCTTCCTCGGGATGGTGCGCAACGAGGAGACCCTCGAGGCCTCGACCTACGCCGAGCGCCTGCCCGACGACCTGTCGGGTCGTCAGTGCTACGTGCTCGACCCGATGCTCGCGACCGGCGGCACGCTCGTGGCCGCGATCCGCTTCCTCGTCGACCGCGGCGCCGACCACATCACCTGCATCACCCTGCTCTGCGCCCCTGAGGGCGTCGAGGCCCTGGAGAAGGGTCTCGAGAGCGTCGACGTGCCGGTCACCATCGTCACCGCGGCGATGGACGAGCGCCTCAACGACAAGGGCTACATCGTGCCCGGCCTCGGCGACGCGGGCGACCGGCTCTACGGCCTGGCGCACTAGCCCTTTCCCGATCGGTCGACCCCGGGTCAGAGCGCCTTGACCGCGGCGAGGAGTCGACCCATCGAGTCCTTGGCGTCGCCGAAGAGCAGCGTGGTGCGGGGGTCGAAGAGCAGCTCGTTCTCGATGCCGGCGAAGCCCGGACGCATCGAGCGCTTCATGAAGACCACCTGCCGGGCCTGGTCGACGTCGAGGATCGGCATGCCGTAGATCGGGGCGGACGGCGTCGTGCGCGCCGCGGGGTTGACGACGTCGTTGGCGCCGACGACGAGCACCACGTCGGTCTGCTTGAACTCCGAGTTGATGTCGTCCATCTCGACGAGCTGCTCGTAGGGAACCTGCGCCTCGGCGAGCAGGACGTTCATGTGCCCCGGCATCCGCCCGGCGACCGGGTGGATGGCGTAGTCGACGCGCACCCCGCGGGCCGTGAGCAGGTCGACGAGCTCGCGCAGCGTGTGCTGCGCCTGAGCCACGGCCAGGCCGTAGCCGGGCACGATGATGACCCGCTCGGCGTAGGCCAGCAGGATCGCGACGTCGGCCGGACCGGCGCTGCGGACCGGCCGGTCGGAGGCTTCGCCCGCCCCCAGGGTCGAGCCGCCCCGGAGCGCGCCGAACAGGATGTTGGGCACCGAACGACCCATCGCCCCGGCCATCAGCAGGGTGAGGAAGGTGCCCGCGGCGCCGACGAGGGTGCCGGCCACGAGAAGCACGGTGTTCTGCAGCACGTAGCCACCGGCCGCGACCGTCAGGCCGGTGAAGGCGTTGAGGAGCGAGATCACGATCGGCACGTCGGCACCGCCGACGGGCAGCACGAGCAGGACGCCGACGGCCAGGCCGAGCAGCCCGAGCACGATGCCGGCCCACACGGCCGGCTCGCCGACGACGACCCCGGCGAGCACCAGGGCCGCGACCACGGCGCCGCCGAACGCGAACGGCAGGCCCGGGAAGACGACCGGGCGGGAGGTCATCAGCTCCTGCAGCTTGGCGAAGGTGACCACGGAGCCCGCGAACGAGATCGAGCCGACGAGGACGGTGAAGCCGGTGGCGACCAGGTAGGCCACCGGGACGTCGGCCCCGAGGTCGACCAGCTCGACGAAGTGCTGCAGCTCGAGCAGGGCCACCAGTGCGGCGGCCCCGCCGCCGACGCCGTTGAAGAGCGCCACCAGCTGCGGCATCTGGGTCATCTGCACCCGCTGCGCGCCGACCGCACCGATCACCGACCCGACCGCGACGGCGAGGAGGATCCAGACGACGTTCTGCAGGTCGGCGTAGAAGAACGGCAGCGCGCAGGCGACGACGGCGGCGGCGGCACCGACCAGGTTGCCGACCCGGGCGGTGCGCGGCCCGGAGAGCCCCTTGAGCGCGAGGATGAAGCCCACGGCGCAGAGCAGGAAGACCAGCTGCGCCCACGTGGGCAGCGCCAGCACGGAGGCGTCGGCGAGGCCGGACGTCGGCGACATCAGCGCTCCACCTCGCGCCGGGCGGGCTTGCGGGAGAACATCTGCAGCATCCGGTCGGTCACCAGGAAGCCACCGACCATGTTGACGGCTGCGAGCACGATCGCGACCAGGGCGACCACGAGGGCGAAGCCCTCCGCGTCGCCGGCCACCAGCACCGCGCCGAGCAGGATGACGCCGTGGATCGCGTTGGCCCCCGACATCAGCGGCGTGTGCAGGGTCGAGGAGACCTTGGATATCACCTCGATGCCCACGAACACGCTGAGCACGAAGAAGGTCAACCAGGTGACGTCGTTGCTCATGCGGGACTCCCCTCGGGTCCTTCGGATCCGTCGGGTCCTTCGGGCCCTTCAGGCCCTTCTAGGGCGATCCGGGTCGCCTCGTGGCGGATCCGCCCGTCGTGCGTCACGCACGCACCGGCCACGATCTCGTCGTCCAGGTCGAGGTGCAGGACGCCGTCGCGGGTGAGGAGGTCGACGAGGCTGACGACGTTCTGGGCGTAGAGCCGGGAGGCCGGACCGGGCATCTGGGCGGGCACGTTGGCGCCGCCCCACACCTGGGCGCCGCCGATCCGCACGACCTCTCCGGGCCGGGCGCCCTCGACGTTGCCGCCCGACTCCGCAGCGAGGTCGACCACCACCGAGCCCGGCTTCATCGCCGCCACCATCTCGGCGGTCACCAGCAGCGGGGCGCGCCTCCCGGGCACGGCCGCCGTCGTGATGAGCGCGTCGGCCGCGGCGACGTACGGCGCGAGCAGCTCGCGCTGACGCGCCGCGCGCTCCTCGGTCATCTCGCGGGCGTAGCCCCCGGCACCGGCGAGCGCCTCGAGGTCGAGGTCGATCGGCTTGGCCCCGACCGACGCGATCTCCTCGGCCGAGGAGGGCCGGACGTCGTAGGCGCGCACGACGGCGCCCAGCCGCTTGGCGGTCGCGATCGCCTGGAGCCCCGCGACCCCGGCGCCGAGCACGACCACCTCGGCCGGGGGCACCGTGCCGGCGGCCGTCATGTTGAGCGGGAAGAAGCGGCGCAGCAGGCCGGCCGCCACGATCGCGCAGCGGTAGCCGCTGACCAGCGACTGCGACGACAACGCGTCCATCGACTGCGCGCGCGAGATGCGGGGCACCAGCTCCATCGCGAGGCTGGTGACACCGACGTCGCGCAGGTCGGCCACGAGCGAGAGGTACGGCGACTGCTCACCGACCGGGAGGAACGACACGGTCGTCGCGCCCCGCGGCAGGAGTCGCACCACACCTGGCTCGAGCGGCTGCACCGACACGACGAGGTCGGCCGTGCCGAAGGGGTCCGGGTCCAGCGAGGCGCCGGCGGCGGCGTACTCCTCGTCGGCGACCTGCGCGCCGCGCCCGGCTCCGGGCTGGACCACGACCTCGTGCCCGAGCGCGCGCAGGCGCTCCACCAGCTCCGGCACGAGCGCCACCCTGGTCTCGCCGTCCTGCGTCTCCCGAGGCACCACGACTCTCACCCTTGGCAACCTAGACGCTGCGACCCCGCTCGCGCGCGCTCCCGGGCCGAGGAGCGGCGGGTTGCGATGAGTTCGGGCCTCGACGCCGGTCGGTAGGGGCAGGCAGACTGTCGAGGGCTGTCGAGGGCTGTCGAGGGCTGTCGAGGGCTGTCGAGGGCTGTCGAGGGCTGTCGAGGGCTGATCGAGGGAGCCACCATGAGCACCACCAGCGTCACCGCGGACCCCGGCGAGGTCGTCGCCGAGCTCGACGACTTCGACGGGCTCACTGCCCGCTACCAGCGCGAGCTGATGGCGCACTGCTACCGGATGAGCGGCTCGGTGCACGAGGCCGAGGACCTCGTGCAGGAGACGTTCCTGCGGGCGTGGAAGGCCAGCGCGTCGTTCCAGGGACGCAGCTCGGTGCGCACCTGGCTCTACCGCATCGCCACCAACGTCTGCCTCACCAACCTCGAGGGCAGGCCTCGCCGGCCGCTCCCGGCCGGGCTCGGCACCTCCGACCAGCTGGCCGGCGACGCCCTCGAGCAGGACCACGAGATCGCCTGGCTCGAGCCGGTGCCCGACGCCGCCGTGGTCGTCGCGGAGCGCGACTCGATCCGGCTCGCCTTCGTGGCCGCGCTCCAGCACCTCCCGGCCCGGCAACGCGCGGTCCTGGTGCTGCGCGACGTGCTGCGCTGGTCGGCCGCCGAGGTCGCGGAAGCCCTCGACACCACCGTGGCTGCGGTCAACTCCGCCCTCCAGCGCGCCCGCGCCCAGCTGGCCGAGCGCGGCCTCACCCAGGACACCGTCGCCGCGCCCGACCTCACCGACGACCAGCGCCGGCTGCTCGACCGCTACGTGGAGGCGTTCTGGCGCAAGGACGTCGACGCGATCGTGTCGTTGCTCAAGGCCGACGCGATCTGGGAGATGCCGCCCTTCGTCGGCTGGTACGTCGGCGCCGAGAACATCGGCGCCCTCATCGACGTTCAGTGTCCGGGCGGCGTCCACGAGATGCCAATGCTGCCCACGACGGCCAACGGCCAGCCCGCGTTCGGGCTCTACATGCGTCACCCCGAGGGGCACTTCGAGCCCTTCCAGCTGCAGGTGCTCGAGCTGGACGGCGACCGCGTGCGCCACGTCGGCGCCTTCTTCTCGCCCGGGCTGTTCGAGCGGTTCGGGCTCCCGGCACGACTGCCGGCCGACCACCGACCCGAGGCCTCCTCCGATGCCCCAGCCGAGACCCGCGCAACCGACTGAGCACCGCCCGCCGGACGGGTTGCCCCAATCGCCGGACGAGCCGGACCGGGGTTCCTACATTGGACGCATGGACGCCGGCCCCGGGACGCTCGGGAGCTCCACCCTGCTCGACCCCTCGCTGGGACAGCTGAGGGCGTGGGTGCGCGACGGCCGGATCCGGGTCGCGCTCGAGGCCCTGGACGCCGTCCACGACGCCGAGTCCACGGGCCACGGCGAGGACCTCGACGGGGACCTCGACGGGGACCGACGGGCCTGGCTCGACGCGCTGCGCATCGAGTGCCTGCTGGCCCGGGGCGACACCGTCGGCGCCGGCCGGTGGGCCGCGCGCCTGCCCGACCCCTGCGCCGTTGACGACCCCGTCGATGACCGAGACGACCCGTGCGCGCGCCTGACGGGCCCCGGGGCCGCGGTCGCGCTGCACGCGCGCGCCGAGGTGGCTGCCGCCCGCGCCGACCACGAGCGGTCCCTCGCGCTGTTCCTGGCTGCCGGCACCACCCTGGTCCTGGTGGACGGGGTGGCCCCGGGGGGTCACCCGGCGGACGTCGACGTCCCGTGGCGGGTGGGGGCTGCCCTGGCCCTGGTGCGCTGTGGCCGTCGCCGGGTCGCCGGTGACCTCGCCCGGGAGGAGCACGCCCTGGCGGTCGAGCGGCACGACGACCACAGCGCTGCCAGGGCGCTGCGCGCGCTGGCCACCCTCGCGGCCGACGGTCTCGCGGTGGAGCGCCTCGAGGAGGCGCGGTCCCTGCTCGAGCCCGACGGCTCGCGGCGCCTGGCGGCCCGCATCGACACCGACCTGGCCGGGCTCATGGTGCTGCACGGCGACGTCGTGCGCGCCGCCGTCCTGCTGCACGACGCCGAGGCCTATGCCGCCCGTGAGGCGCTCTGGCCCCTGCGCAGCCGGGTGCACAAGCTGCTCGAGCGACTCGGCGAGGCGCCGACGCACCAGGACACCGCTGCCCTGGACTCCCTGACCCCGGGCGAGCGGCGGGTGGCCGACCTCGCGCTCGACGGGCTCTCCAACCGGCAGGTCGCCGAGCAGCTCGACGTGTCGGTCAAGGCCGTCGAGGGCCACCTGTCGAAGGCCTACCGCAAGCTCGGCGTGCACTCGCGCGGCGCGCTCGCCGCGCGGATCGGCCGGCTCCGCTGACCCGGTGGCGACGACGAGGTCAGTACTGGTGGAACCAGCGCTCGAGCTCGAGGCTGATCCCGGGGCAGGTGACGTTCATGTCGCGGTTGGCCTCGACCCACTGGCCCATCACCGGCTCCCCGCCCTGGATCACCCGGTCGGGCTCGCAGGTCGCGAGTGCCGCCTCGCGCGAGGTCTGCCCGGCGGCGCGCCACTCGGGCACGCCCAGCTCGAGGTCGCCGACCACGATGTCCCACAGGTACGGGGTGGAGTAGACGCCGATCGCGTAGCCCGCCTCGCGGTAGCCGCGGGCCATGCCGCTGACCACCACGGCGTTGGCCTCGAGGTCGCTGCTCCACTCGAAGTCGGGGACCGGCTCGACGTCGATCCAGATCACCGGCGTCACCAGGCCGGCGGCGCGCATGGTGCGCAGGTTGTAGACGGCCTGCGCGTAGCCGTTGTTGGCCAGGGCCCCCAGTCGGGTGCTGCCGTCGTACGGCCCGTCGTCGGCGTGGCGGGTGAGTCGCTCGGGCTCGGGATAGCTCACCACGGAGTACGCGGCCGCCATCCGCCCGCGCGCGCGGACGTCGGCGACCTGGTCGGCCAGGCAGGGGTTGGGGTAGAAGCCGGGTCCGTTGGTGAGCCCCAGGACGACGTACTGCGCCTCCTCGACCGGCGGCGGTGCGCCCTTCGACCGCTTGAGCGGGATGCCCATCCCCACCGGGCACTGCGGCCAGCTGATGTCGGCGCCGAGCACCGGCTCGTCGGCGCCCAGCTGCTCCGACAGTCCCTCGACGGCGTCGGCGAGCGGGTCGCGGCTCGGCTTCCCCGGTCGCGGCGACCGTCGCGTCGTGGCCGGGGCCGTCGGCTGCGGTGTCGCCCCCACGGTGGGAGGAGTCGTCGCAGCGGCGTCGACCTCGGGCGCAGCCGCCTCGCCGGAGCAGCCACCCGCGACGAGGGCGGCGAGCAGCACCCCGCCGACGACACCTGACCTCCGCATGCGCCCAGCCTACGGAGATCGCCGTGGCCGCGCGGTCAGACCGGCAGCGCCACGTAGGTCGTCTCGAGGTACTCCTCGATGCCCTCGAAGCCGCCCTCACGTCCGAACCCGCTGGCCTTCATGCCGCCGAAGGGGGCAGCCGGGTTGGAGACCAGGCCCGTGTTGATGCCGACCATGCCGAAGTCGAGGGCCTCGGCCAGCGCGATGGTGCGGTCGAGGTCGCGGGTGTAGGCGTAGGAGGCCAGGCCGTACTCCGTCGAGTTGGCCGCGGCGACCGCCTCCTCGTCGGTGGTGAACGTCGTGATCGGGGCGACCGGGCCGAAGATCTCCTCGGAGTTGATCGCCGAGTCGGCCGGGACGTCGACCAGCACGGTCGGCGGGTAGAAGTAGCCGGGCCCGGACTCCGCACGACCCCCGACGAGCACGCGGGCGCCGTCGTGGACGGCGTCGGTGACCAGTTGGTCGACCGACTCGAGGGCCGACTCGTCGATGAGCGGGCCCACGTCGACGCCCTCGTCCTGCCCGCGGCCGAGCCGCAGGGCCCCCATCCGCTCGGCGAGGCGCCGTCCGAACTCCTCGGCGACGTCGGCGTGCACGAGGAACCGGTTGGCCGAGGTGCAGGCCTCCCCCATGTTGCGCATCTTGGCGAGCATCGCGCCGTCGACGGCGGCGTCGAGGTCGGCGTCGGCGAAGACCAGGAACGGCGCGTTGCCGCCCAGCTCCATGCTGACCCGCTGGAGGACGTCGGCGGACTGACGCACCATGACCCGGCCCACCGCGGTCGAGCCGGTGAAGGAGACCTTGCGGAGCCGGTCGTCGGCCTGGAGGGTCTCGCTGAGGCCGGCGGCATCGGTGGTCGGGACGACGTTGAGGACGCCGGGCGGCAGGCCCGCCTCCTCGAGCAGCGCCGTCAGGGCGAGCATCGTCAGCGGCGTCTGCGCGGCGGGCTTGACCACCATCGTGCACCCGGCGGCGATGGCGGGCCCGATCTTGCGGGTGCCCATCGCGAGCGGGAAGTTCCAGGGGGTGACGAACAGGCACGGCCCGACCGGCTTCTTGATCGTCAGCAGCCGGCTCCCGCCGGCCGGCGCCTGCATCCAGCGGCCGTGGATGCGCACCGCCTCCTCGGCGTACCACCGGAAGAACTCCGAGCCGTAGGCGACCTCGCCCTTGGCCTCGGCGACCGGCTTGCCCATCTCGAGGCTCATCAGCTCGGCGACGTCGTCGGTGCGGTCCTGCAGCAGCTGCCAGGCGCGACGCAGGATCTCGCTGCGCTCACGGGGCGCGGTGGCGGCCCAGTCGGCCTGCGCCGCGACGGCGGCGTCCAGGGCCTCCACGCCCTCGGCCGGCGAGCCGTCGGCGACGGTGGTGAGCACCGAGCCGTCGGCCGGGTCGATGACGTCGAAGCGTCGGCCGTCGTCGGCCTCGCGCCAGCTTCCGCCGATGTAGAGACCGCGTCGTTCGGGGGGCAGGAGGTCCATTCCACTCATGGTGCTCACTATGCCCCCTCACCCCACCGGGGCCCGTGAGGAAATTGTGCCGAGAAGCGACACCGTCACCGGTGAGGTCGTATAGTTTCCACCAGTCGTCCTTCGGAGGGAGCACCAAGAAGACGACAGAACCCCTCTCTGACCCCATGCAGCGAGGGGTTCGCTCCTTTTTCGGCTGACGCGTGAGGGCGGTCGACCGAGGGGCTACGGGACGGCGAGGGCCAGGAGCGCGATGTCGTCGCGTGCCCGGCCACCCTGGAACGTCAGCACCTCGCCGAGCACGGTGTCGACCACTGCGCCGGCGCCGGTGCGCGTGCCGTGGTCGACGACGTCGAGGAGGCGCTGGTCGCCGAAGAAGCCCTCGACCCCGGACGCCTCGGTCACCCCGTCGGTGTAGAGCACGAGGGTGTCGCCTGATCCGAGGTGCACGACGTGGTCGCGGTAGGTCGCGTCGTCGATCACCCCGACGACGGGGCCGGACGCATCGAGCTGACGGGCCCGGTCGTCGCCCCGGAGCAGCAGCGGCGCCGGGTGACCCCCCACGCTGATCTCGACTCTCCACCCACGGCCCTGACGCCGGAGGCGGGCGATCACGATCGTGCAGAACCGGTCGCTCTCGTGGTGGATCAGTCGCTCGTTGAGCAGGCCCAGCAGCGTGCTCGGCTGCGGGGTGCCGACGGCGAGGGCCCGCACGGTGTAGCGCACGAACGCGGTCACGACCGCGGCCTCC
>JBFJKO010000047.1:0-12162 GCA_041634935.1 Nocardioides sp. | reverse complement strand
GGTGGCGTCTGCGGCCTCTGCGACCTCTGAGACCTCTGAGACCTCTGAGACCTGGTCGACCTCCGGCGGTGTGGACGAGGTGCCGGGCGCCAGGTCCTCGTCGAGGTGCCGGTCGGCCCAGGCCGCGAGGATCGAGGCCGCGAAGCGGGCGTCGCGGGAGCGCGAGAGGAGGTGGTCGGCGCCGTCGAGCGAGACGAACGACTTGGGGTGCCGGGCGGCGTCGAAGATGCGCCGGGCGTTGTCGACGCCGACGGTCTCGTCGGTGGGGGAGTGCATGACCAGCAGGGCGCGCCCCAGACGCCCGATCCGGTCGGCCTGGGGCTGGTCGGCGAGGTCGTCGAGAAGCTGCCTCCGGATCCGGAACGGGCGCGCGGCCAGGCAGACCTCGGCCTCGCCGGTCCGTTCGATCTCCTCGCGGTCCGCGGAGAGCAGGTGGAGCAGGTGCTCGGTGTCGGCGGGCGCGCCGATCGTGGCGACGGCGAGGACCTCCTCCACGCGTTCGGCTGCGGCCAGCACGGCGGCGCCTCCCAGGGAGTGCCCGACCAGCAGCGACGGTGCCGCGTGCTCGGCGCGCAGGTAGTCGGCGGCGTGCACCAGGTCAGCGACGTTCGAGGTGAAGTTGGTGTTGGCGAAGTCGCCGTCCGAGCCGCCGAGGCCGGTGAAGTCGAAGCGCAGCACGGCCACGCCGTAGTCGGTGAGGGCGCGCGCGATCCGCGAGGCCGCGAGCACGTCCTTGCTGCAGGTGAAGCAGTGCGCGAAGAGCGCGAAGGCCGCAGGCTCGCCGTCGGGCCGGTCCAGCCGCCCCGCCAACGGGGTGTCGGCCGAGCCCGGAAAGGTCACCTTGTCGCTGCGCATCTCTGCATCCTCCTCCTGCGCCACCGCAAGCTCCGCGGCTGCACCGGTAACCCGGTGAGTCGTGGCCGGACTTCCCGGCGTGGGCTCGTGTCGGCCGATGCCCCGAGTCGGGTACAAAGGCCGCCATGTGGTTCGACACGTGGTCCGACGTCCTGCGGGTGCTCCTGGTGGGTCCCGCCTCCTACTTCACCGTCGTGCTGGTGCTGCGCGCCTCGGGCAAGCGCACGCTCGCCAAGCTCAACGCCTTCGACCTCGTCGTCACGGTGGCGCTCGGCTCGACGCTCGCGACGATCTTCCTGAGCAAGGACGTGTCGTGGGCCGAGGGCGCGGTGGCCCTCGTGGTGCTCGCGCTCCTGCAGATGGCCGTCGCCGTCCTGAGCTCGCGGCTCCCCGTGGCTCGATCGGCGCTGACGGCCGGACCGACGCTGCTGCTGCGTGACGGGGTGATGCTGGACGACGCACTGCGCGCCGCCCGGCTCACCGAGGCCGAGGTCTGCCAGGCGGTCCGGGGGAGCGGGTTCGGTGGGCTCGGGTCGGTCGCAGCAGTGGTGCTGGAGAGCGACGGGAGCCTCAGCGTGATCTCTTCCGACCAGATGGGTGATGAGCGCGCGCTGGACGGCGTACCTGGGTTCACCGTGCCCGGCAGCGGCCGGGGTGGCGCGTGAGCCGTCCCCTGCGCGCGATCCTGCTCGACGGCGACGCCGTCAGCGAGGAGCGGCTTCGTGAGATCTGGCGCCTGCGCCTCGAGATGCTCACCCTGACCCGCCCCGAGGAGCAGGACTGGGCGGAGTTCCGCGCGGCCGTGGTGGGTCCGGACCGCTTCGTCTTCGTCTTCGTGGACCCCCAGGACGTCGCCCAGGGCTTCTTCACGATCGCGATGCTGCCCGTCGACCTGGAGCGGCGTCGGATGCTGCTGATGTTCTCGAAGTTCTTCTACTTCCGTCCCGCCTACCGCGGCCACCCCAAGACCATCCTGGCTCCCTGGCGGCTGCTGCCGATCGCGCTGCGGCGCTTCGGCCCGCGCAGCCTCCACTTCGTCACCACCGCCTTCCCCCAGAGCTACGTGTCCCTGACCCGCACCGCAGGGCGCACCTGGTCGTTGCGCGAGGAGGCCGCGCCACCCACGGTCCAGCAGGCCCTGGTGGCCTTCGCCGAGGCGTTCTACCCCACGTCCTTCGACGCGGCCGAGGGCGTCGTACGCGGCGCCAACGTCGCCGACAGCGACTCGCTGCCCCGCTCGAGCGAGGCACGCCGGCTGGCCGTGAAGTACGACGAGCTCAACCCGTCCTGGCGCGACGGCGTGAGCCTGCCGATCCTCTTCTCCGTCGACGCCCGACTCGTCGCTCACAACCTCGCCCGGGTGGTCCGACGGACTCTGCGCCGGGGCTGACCGGCAGGCCTCCGCCCGGCCGGTCCTCCGCCTCCGGGTGGACCGGAGCCCGGTTTGACGCCATACTTCACCCAAAAGTAGAACACGTTCTAGTTCCATGGGGGATCGGGTGTACGACTTCGAAGGTGACCAGCACGGCGACGCAGGCCGCGACGGAACGAGCCCGTCAGGAGGCCAGGGACCCCACCGGGCCCTGATGCTCCTCGAGCTCCCGCGGTTCGCGAGTGAGCTCGCGGCCTCGCACGCCGCCGACCTCCTGACCCCGCGCCGCGCGCTCGGTGAGGGGCGTCCGGTGCTGGTGATCCCGGGGTTCTCCGCGACCGACCAGATGACCGGACGCCTGCGCAACCACCTCAAGCGTCACGACTTCCGCGTGCACGGCTGGGCGCAGGGCTCCAACATCGGGCTGACCGACCGCAAGATCGACGGGCTGATCGAGCGCTTCGAGTCGCTCCGCTCGACGTACGACGAGCCGGTCAGCATCGTGGGGTGGAGCTTCGGGGGAGTGCTCGCCCGCTGGCTCGCCCACACCTACCCCGACGACGTCCGCCAGGTCGTCTGCCTCGGGTCACCGTGGCGCGCGGACGGCGAACGCACCCGCGCGACGGGCATGTTCGAGCGGTCGCGTCGCAAGCACGGCCTCTCCGACCGGGCGCGACCGATGGTCGACCTGCTCCGCGGGCCGCTGCCGGTGCCCGTCACCGCGGTGTACTCCAAGACCGACGGGATCGTCCCGTGGCGCGGCTGCGCCGTCGATCCGACCGCGGCCCCGCCGGCCGAGAACGTCGTCGTGCCGAGCAGCCACGTGGGCATGGTCGCCAACCCGCTCGTGCTCGACGTCGTCGTCGACCGGCTCTGCCAGGACCCCGACGACTGGCAGGCGTTCGCGTGGCGCGGCGCCGTCGCCCGGAAGTGGGCCCGCGCATGAGCGCCGACGTGGGTGCCGACCTCCTCGCCGAGCGCGACCCGGCCTACATCGCCCGCGCGCTGCCGCTGCTCAAGCTGGCCATGAAGGGCTGGTTCCGCTCCGAGGTCCGCGACGTCGACCGGGTGCCCGAGGGGGGCGCGCTGATGGTGGGCAACCACTCGGGCGGGCTGATGGCGATGGACGTGCCGATCCTCGCGGTCGCCTTCGCCGACACCTTCGGCGCCGACCGCCCGCTCTACTGCCTCGCCCACGACCTGCTCTTCACCGGTCCGGCCGGGGCGTTCTTCCGCAAGTTCGGCTTCGTGCCCGCCGACCGCGCGAGTGCCGAGGCGGTGCTGGCCTCGGGGGCGGTCACGATCGTGTTCCCGGGCGGCGACTACGACACGTTCCGACCGACGCTCACCGCCAACGTGATCGACTTCGGCGGCCGGAAGGGCTACGTGCGCACGGCGCTGCGCTCGGGCGTCCCGATCGTGCCTGTGGTCTCGATCGGCGGCCAGGAGGCCCAGCTGCACCTCACCCGTGGCGAGTGGATCGGACGCCGGTCCCCGCTGCGCAAGATCATGCGCACCGACCTGATGCCGCTCACCGTCGGCTTCCCCTTCGGTCTCACCCCGGCCGGCGTCGGCAACATCCCGCTGCCCACCAAGATCGTCACCCAGGTGCTCGACCCGATCGACGTCGAGGCGGAGTTCGGGCCCGACCCGGACGTCGACGAGGTCGACGAGGCGGTCAGGTCGCGGATGCAGGCGGCCCTCGACGACCTGGCTGCCCGACGACGCTTCCCGGTGCTCGGATGAGCGCCCGGGGCGCGCTGCGCACGCAGCTGTGGGCCAGCGGTCACCTCCTGCGCAGCCGGATGATCGGGCCCATGCGACCCGACCGGTACGTCGGCATGGCGCGCATCCTGCGCCGCTACGGACCGCACGCGACGACCGGCTTCGCGCTGGCCGCCAACCGGCGTCCCCACGACGTCGGGCTCATCGACGAGCGCGGCTCCCTCACCTGGCAGCAGCTGCA
This sequence comes from Nocardioides sp., assembly GCA_041634935.1. GTDB lineage: Bacteria > Actinomycetota > Actinomycetes > Propionibacteriales > Nocardioidaceae > Nocardioides. The sequence goes on along the minus strand of JBFJKO010000047.1, from coordinate 7,969 downwards.
GGACCGAGCCGACGCCCTCGCCGTCGGCCTGACCTCGCTCGCCGGGGGGACGCCGTCCTCGGTGGCCATCCTGTGCCGCAACCACCGCGGCTTCGTCGACGCGCTCCTGGCCGCCGGTCGCCTCGGCGCACCGGCGCTGCTGCTCAACACCGGGTTCTCCGCACCCCAGCTCGCCGACGTCCTCGAGCGCGAGGGGGCCTCGCTGATCGTCTACGACGAGGAGTTCGCCGGGCTCGTCGCCGACGCACGCGCCCGGATCCCGGGACTGCGGGAGGTGCTCAGCTGGGTCGACGAGCCTGCTGCCTCCCGCGACGAGCACGTCGCCGAGCGGCTGATCGAGACCCACCTCGGCGCGCGGGCACCGATCCGCAAGCCGGGCCGGGTCGTGCTGCTGACCTCGGGCACCACCGGTACCCCCAAGGGAGCCACGCGCAGCGGAGGCGGTCCCGACGAGCTCGCCGCGATGCTCGAGCGGATCCCGTGGCACGCCCGCGAGACCGTGGTCGTGGCCGCCCCGACCTTCCACGCCTGGGGCTTCGGCCAGCTCGTCGTCGGGGCCACGATGGCGTGCACGATCGTGCTGCGCCGACGCTTCGACCCCGAGGCCACGCTCACCCTCGCCGACCGGCACCGCGCCAGCGGCATCGCGGTCGTGCCGGTCATGCTCGAGCGGATCGCCGACCTCCCCGACGAGGTGCTCGACCGCTACACGCTCGCGAGCGTGCGCTTCATCACCGCCAGCGGCTCGCGGATGCGCGGTGAGGCCGTGCTCGCGCTGATGGACCGCTTCGGTGACACGGTCTACAACTCCTACAACGCCACCGAGGCCGGCCAGATCACGGTGGCCTCACCCGCCGACCTGCGCCACGCCTCCGACACCGCCGGTCGACCCGTCACCGGCACCACCGTCCGCCTCGTCGACGACGAGGGACGCGACGTGCCCGTGGGTCAGGTCGGACGGATCCTGGTGCGCGGCGCCTCCGAGTTCGACGGCTACACCGCCGGCGACACCAAGGCCTCCCTCGACGGCTACATGGTCTCCGGCGACGTCGGTCGGATGGACGCCGACGGACGTCTCTACGTCGTGGGCCGCGACGACGACATGATCGTCTCGGGCGGCGAGAACGTCTACCCCGTCGAGGTCGAGCGGGCGATCGGCGAGCTGCCCACCGTGCGCGAGGTCGTCGTCGTGGGTGTCGACGACGACGCCTTCGGCCAGCGACTCGCGGCCTACGTCGTGGCCAAGGACGACGGCGTCCTCGACCCGGACGCCGTCCGGGCCCACGTCAAGGCGCGCCTGGCGGGCTACAAGGTGCCGCGCGACGTCGTCCAGCTCGAGGCGCTGCCGCGCAACGCCTCCGGCAAGGTGGTCGCCCGCGACCTGCCGGGGGTCGTCCGATGATCGGCACGGGGAAGGGGGCGGTGCGCAGGATGCGTGGCGCCGACGCCGGCTTCCTCTACCTCGAGACGCCGTCGATGCACATGCACACGCTCAAGATCGCGTTGGTCGACCCGACCCCGGAGATGACCTACGACAACCTGGTCAAGGCGATGCTCTTCCGGCTGCGTCGGATGCCGGCGTTGCGTCGTCTCGTGGTGCCGGTGCCGTTCGCGCTCAACCACCCCGTGCTGGTCACCCAGCGCCGCGTGGACCCCGACCGGCACTTCTTCCACCACCACCTCGGCGGCGAGGGGTCGATGCGTGACTTCGAGCGGGTGGTGGGCGAGATCGCCGGCAGCCCCCTCCACCGCGACGTGCCGCTGTGGGAGATCCACCTGTGCGAGGGGTTCGCCGACGGCCGCATCGGCATCGTCGGCAAGATCCACCACTCGCTCGCCGACGGCATCGCCGCCAACGCGATGCTCGCCAACGTCATGGACGTCAGCTCCGCCGAGCTGCGGCCCGGCCATGTGGCCGACGCCGAGGAGGGTGCCGAGGTGCCGAGCCGGCCGCGCCTGGTGGGCGCGGCGCTGCGGGACGCGATCGCGCAGCTGCTGGACGTGCCCGGCCTGCTCGTGCGCACGGCGCGTGCGGTGACGGGGATGCTGCGCTACCGGCAGCGCGAGTCCAGCGGCGTGCCGTTGCCGATCAGGGACGCGCCCCACGTCTCGTTCAACGGTCCGCTGACGCCACGCCGTACCTTCGCCACCGTCACACTGCCGCTCGCCGACCTCAAGGCCGTACGCCGTCAGCACGAGACGGTCGCCGGCCTGACGCTCAACGACGTGGTCCTCGCCGTCACCTCGGGCGCGCTGCGGCGCTGGCTCGACCACCACGACGAGCACCCCAGCGCCTCGTTGACCGCCGGGGTGCCGGTCGGGATGGACCCCCGCGACAGCGACCCGCGCCTGTTCGGCAACAACGTCTCGAACCTCTTCACCACGCTCGCGACCGACGTCGACGACCCGGACGAGCGGCTGCGCGTGATCTCGACGACCGCGCGCCACGCGAAGGCGATGAACCAGCACCTCGGCACCTCGCTGGCCGACTGGTCGCAGTTCGCCCCGCCGGCGCCGTTCGCGGCGATCGTGCGCGCCTACAGCCGGCACCGGGGCGCGCGGTTCCACAAGGCGCCGTTCTCCGCGGTCGTGTCCAACGTGCCCGGTCCTCGTGAGCGGGTGAAGATCGGCGGAGCCCACCTGTCCGGCCTCTACAGCGTCGGCCCGATCATCGAGGGGATCGGGCTCAACGTCACGGTCTGGTCCTACTCCGACCGGATGAACTTCTCGCTGCTCGCCTGCCCCGACCTGCTGCCGGACGTCGAGGCGCTGGCCGCCTACTTCCCGGCCGCGCTCGCCGAGCTCCTGGGCGAGCCCGCGTCGGGCGCGGAGTCGGGTGCCGCCGCCGGCAGCGACGAGCGCAAGGACCAGGAGTCCGCATGACCTACCGGACCGTCGGCCGTCTCGCAGGGCGCACCGGCCTGACCGCCGTGCGCCTGACCGGGCGGCTGCTCGCCCACGGCCTGGGCCGGGTGGGCGACGGCGTCGTCCCCGACGTGCCCGTGCCGGCGCCGGGTCGTGCCCTCGACCTGCCCGGACGCGGTCGCACCCACGTGCTCGACCTGCCCGGACCGACCCCCGACGCACCGACGGTGCTGCTGATGCACGGCATCGCCACCACCGGGGGACTCACCTGGTTCTCGGTGCTCGAGGACCTGCGTCGGCGCTTCCGGGTGGTCACCTTCGACCAGCGGTGGCACGGACGGGGGATCTCGTCGGACTCCTTCACCCTCGACGACTGCGCCGACGACGCGGCCGCCGTGCTCGACGCACTCGGCATCGACGCGGCGATCGTGATCGGCTACTCCATGGGTGGCGCGAGCGCCCAGGTGCTCTGGCACCGCCACCCCGACCGGGTCTCGGCGCTCGTGCTCTGCTCGACCGCTGCGCGGTGGAAGGGGCACCTCGGCGAGCGGGTCTTCTTCCTGATGCTGCGCGCCGCCAACGTCGGCCTGCTCTCGATCGCGGCCGACCGGGTGCGCGCCCACGCGGAGGGCACGCCGGCGCAGGACGGGGCTCCCGACCTCGCCGGGTTGCGCGCCTGGTGCCTGGCCGAGCTGCGCGCGACCAGCCTCTGGTCGCTGCCCGTGGTGATGGCCGCCCTCGGTGACTTCGACTCCACCGCCTGGATCACGGACGTCGACGTCCCGACCGGTGTGCTCGTCACCGGACGCGACAAGGCGATCCCCACCGCGCGCCAGCGGCGGCTGGCCGAGCGGATCCCGGACGCGATCGTGCGTGAGGCGCCCGGCGGACATGCCTCGTTGGTCTTCGACCTCGACCGGTGGCGCCCGCTCTTCCTGACCCTGGTCGACGACGTCGCGGACGCCGCGGCCGCACGGGCCGCGGGCCCGTCGCAGGCGGGGCGACGCGCTCAGTAGCTGCCACGCGTGTGGGTTTGCCTGCACTTGCCCGCCCGTGCGTGTTGATTTACGCCCGGATCGTTCCCCCTCAGCCCTTGACGCCACACAAACAAAGGCATATAAAGGGTTCTCCAGACGTATGACGTGCGTCACAGGTCGCGGGAGATCTCGCGGCCGTGCTGGGTGGGGGACCTGAAGCCTGCCGGGCGTCGTGGCGCCATCGAGGGGGCGGAGCACTCATGGCCACAGCAGACCAGCACCAGGCACGGGGCGGGCCCTACCAGCTGCCCGCCCGCAACCTCGGGCTCGACCTGATGCGGGCCACCGAGGCGGCCGCGATGGCCGCCGGCCGGTGGGCCGGGCTCGGGGCGAAGGAGGACGGCGACGGTGCCGCGGTCGACGCGATGCGGCAGGTCCTGGCCGGCGTGCAGATGCGCGGCGTCGTGGTCATCGGCGAGGGGGAGAAGGACGAGGCGCCGATGCTCCACAACGGCGAGCACCTCGGCGACGGGTCGGGTCCGGAGATGGACATCGCCGTCGACCCGGTCGACGGCACGACCCTGCTGGCCAACGGCATGCCCAACGCCATCGCGGTGATCGCCGCCGCCGACCGGGGCGCGATGTTCGACCCGCAGGGCATCTACTACATGGACAAGCTGGTCGTGGGTCCGATGGCCGCCGGGACGGTCGACGTGACCGCCCCGACCGAGGAGACGCTGCGGGCGGTGGCGCAGGCCAAGGGCGGATCCATCTCCGACGTGACCGTCGCGGTGCTCGACCGGCCTCGCCACGCCGACCTCATCGCTCGGCTCCGGGCGGCGGGGGCGCGCATCAAGCTCTTCCCGGACGGCGACGTGGCGGTCGCGATCGCGGTCGCCCGGCCCGAGTCGGGCATCGATCTGCTGCTCGGCATCGGGGGCACCCCCGAGGGCGTGATCACCGCCTGCGCGATGAAGGCGATGGGCGGCGAGATCCAGGCGCGGCTGCACGTCGCCGACGACGAGCAGCGCCGCCGGGCCCTCGACGCGGGCCACGACCTCGATCAGGTGCTGCGGCTCGACGACCTGGTGACCTGCGACAACACCTTCTTCGTCGCCACCGGCATCACCGACGGCGACCTGCTCCCGGGCGTGCGCTACTCCAGCGGCGGCGCCCGCACCCGCTCCCTCGTCATGCGGTCGCAGAGCGGCACCGTGCGCGAGGTCAGCAGCGACCACGCGCTCGACAAGGTGCTCCGTCACTCCGGGGAGCCCGGGTGACCCCGGACGTCCGCGACCGGACCCGACCCCAGGGCCGTGCAGGTTCCGACGGCCGTTCCATCTCTCGACCCAGCAGCAGGGAAGGCAGTGAGCGCACGATGGACAAGCTCGTGTTCGAGTTCAGCGAAGGCAACAAGGACCAGAAGGACCTCCTGGGCGGCAAGGGCGCCAACCTCGCCGAGATGACCCGGCTGGGGCTGCCGGTGCCCCCGGGGTTCACCATCACCACCGAGGCGTGCCGCCACTACCTCCACCACGGCCGGCTTCCCGACAACCTGCGCGTGCAGGTGACGATGGCGCTGCGCCACCTCGAGGACGCCGTCGGACGACGCCTCGGCGACTCCGTCGACCCGCTGCTCGTCAGCGTGCGGTCGGGAGCGAAGTACTCGATGCCCGGGATGATGGAGACGGTGCTCAACGTCGGGCTCAACGACTTCTCCGTGCAGGGCCTGGTCGACGCGTCCGGTGACGAGCGGTTCGTCTGGGACTCCTACCGGCGGCTGATCCAGATGTTCGGCAAGACCGTCCTCGGGATGGACGGCGAGCACTTCTCCCGCGCGCTCGACGCCCGCAAGCAGACCAAGGGGGTCGAGAACGACCTCGACCTCGACGCCGACGACCTGCGCCTGCTCGTCGAGGACTTCAAGGCCGTCGTCGAGGGGCAGACCGGACGCAGCTTTCCCCAGGACCCCCGCGAGCAGCTCGACCTCGCCACCCGCGCGGTGTTCGAGTCCTGGAACACCGACCGCGCACGCCTCTACCGGCGCCGCGAGCGGATCCCGGAGGACGCCGGCACGGCGGTCAACGTCTGCACCATGGTCTTCGGCAACCTCGGCGAGACCTCCGGCACCGGGGTCTGCTTCACCCGCGACCCCTCCACCGGCAAGCCGGGCGTCTACGGCGACTACCTCGTCAACGCCCAGGGCGAGGACGTCGTCTCCGGCATCCGCAACACCCTCTCGCTCGACGACTTCGCCGAGGTCGACCCGGCGTCGTACAAGGAGCTGCGCAAGATCATGCGCCGCCTCGAGACGCACTTCCGCGACCTGTGCGACATCGAGTTCACCGTCGAGCGCGGCAAGCTCTGGATGCTGCAGACGCGTGTCGGCAAGCGCACGGCCGCCGCGGCGTTCCGCATCGCCACCCAGCTCGTCGACGAGCAGCTGATCACCATGGACGAGGCGCTGGAGCGGGTCGGGGGAGCGCAGCTGGCCCAGCTGATGTTCCCGCAGTTCGACGCCGACGCCGAGCGCACGCTGTTCACCCGCGGCATGGCGGCGTCGCCGGGGGCGGCGGTCGGCACGGTGGTCTTCGACTCCGCCGCTGCGGTCGCGGCGGTGGCCCGGGGGGAGTCGGTGGTCCTGCTGCGCAAGGAGACCAATCCCGAGGACCTCGAGGGGATGATCGCCGCGACCGGCATCCTCACCTGCCGGGGCGGCAAGACGTCCCACGCGGCTGTCGTGGCCCGCGGCATGGGCAAGACCGCGGTGTGCGGCGCGGAGTCGCTCGACGTCGACGAGGAGGAGAAGGTCGCCCGCGCCGACGGGGTCACCGTCGCCGAGGGTGACGTGCTGTCCATCGACGGGTCGACCGGGGAGGTCTTCCTCGGTCAGCTGCCGGTCGTGCCCTCGCCGGTGGTGAAGTACCTGGAGGAGGGTCTCGAGCCGGCGCTCGAAGGTGTGGACGAGGGCACCGGTGAGCTGATCCGGGCCGCCGACCGGCTCCTCGCGCACGCCGACTCGGTGCGCACGATGGAGGTCAGGGCCAACGCCGACAACGGCCCCGACGCCGACCGTGCCCGACGCATGGGCGCGCAGGGCGTCGGCCTCTGCCGTACCGAGCACATGTTCCTCGGCGACCGGAGGGTGCTGATCGAGCGCGTGATCCTCGCCGACACCTCCGCCGAGCGCGACGCCGCCCTCGCCGAGCTCCTGCCGCCGCAGCGCGACGACTTCGTCGAGCTGCTCGAGGCCATGGACGGGTTGCCGACGACGATCCGACTGCTCGACCCGCCGCTGCACGAGTTCCTGCCCGACCGGTCCGACCTGATGGTCAAGGTCGCGCGCGCCGAGGAGCACGGCGAGGTGAGCGCGGACGACGAGCGCCTGCTCGCGGCCGTCAACCGGCTCCACGAGTCCAACCCGATGCTCGGCCTGCGCGGGGTCCGCCTCGGACTCGTCGTGCCCGGGCTCTTCGCGGGCCAGATCCGAGCGATCGCGGAGGCCGCGGCCCAGCGGATCAAGCAGGGCCACGACCCGCGCCCCGAGATCATGGTCCCGCTGGTCGGGTCGCTGATGGAGCTGCACCTCGTGCGGGAGGAGGCGACCGCGATCCTCGCGCAGGTGGCCGAGGCCGAGGGCGTCGTCCTCGACATCCCGATCGGCACCATGATCGAGCTGCCGCGGGCCGCGCTGACGGCGTTCCGGATCGCCGAGGAGGCCGACTTCGTCTCCTTCGGCACCAACGACCTCACGCAGACCACCTGGGGCTTCAGCCGCGACGACGTCGAGGCGGCCTTCTTCGCCGCCTACCTCGAGAAGGGGGTCTTCACGGTCTCGCCGTTCGAGAGCCTGGACGTCGACGGCGTCGGCCGGCTCGTCGACCTCGCCGTCCGCGAGGGACGCACCACGCGTCCCGACCTGAAGGCCGGGGTCTGTGGCGAGCACGGCGGCGACCCCGAGTCGATCCACTTCTTCTACCGCGCCGGGCTCGACTACGTCTCGTGCTCGCCGTTCCGGGTGCCGGTGGCCCGGCTGGAGGCGGGGCGCGCGGTGCTCGGCAAGCGCGAGGAGGACACCTCCGACGACGTGGAGATCCTGCGCGCCTAGGTGTCCGGGTGTCCGGTCG
>JBFJKO010000046.1:0-12172 GCA_041634935.1 Nocardioides sp. | reverse complement strand
GGGTGGCGATCACCACCGACGGCGAGCCGGTCGTGCTCAACGCCGGGGAGGCGCCGACGTTCGCCGACACCGACGCGGTCGTCGCCTGGTCGGCGCACCTGCAGACCAGCCTCCGCTCGACCATGTCGGCCGGGGCGCTGATCGGTCGCGGCTCCGGCGAGGCGCTGCAGGTGGCCTTCGCCGGCCAGGGCGTCGTGATCGTGCAGCCCTCGGAGGGCGCCTCGGTGCCACCGCACTCGCACTGACCCCGCGCCGATCCGGCTCAGCGGCCCGGGAGCGCACCGCTAGGATCGACGACATGGATCGCCCCCTCCACCACGCCAACGAAGCCGTCCGGGCCGGCCTGGACACGATCCACGACAAGGTCTCGGAGAAGTTCCACGAGGCCAAGCCCAAGCTGCGCGGACGCTCCCACCTGCTGCTGACGCCGCTCGCGCTGGCCGGCGGCATCGTGCTGATCGTGCTCTCCCCCACGACCTCCACCCGCATCGGGTCGGCGGTCTTCGGGGTCAGCGCCCTGCTGCTCTTCGGCGTCTCGGCGATCTACCACACCGGCACCTGGTCACCCCGGGTCTGGGCAGCGCTGCGGCGCTTCGACCACGCCAACATCTTCGTGCTGATCGCCGGGTCCTACACGCCCCTGACGCTGATCATGCTCGAGGGCACGCAGCGCGTCGTGCTGCTCACCACGGTGTGGGCGTGCGCGATCCTCGGCGTGCTGTTCCGCGTGTTCTGGATCGGGGCGCCGCGCTGGCTCTACACCCCGCTCTACATCGGCCTGGGCTGGGCGGCGGTCTTCTTCATCCCGGGCTTCATCGACGGCGGGCAGCGGGTCCTCGGAACGCCGATGACGATCGCGGTGCTGACCCTGATCGCCGCCGGTGGCGCGCTCTACACGGCCGGCGGCGTCATCTACGGCTTCAAGCGCCCCAACCCGTGGCCGGCCTACTTCGGCTTCCACGAGATCTTCCACAGCTTCACGATCCTGGCGTTCGTCGCCCACTACGTCGGCATCTCGCTGGCGACCTACTCGCTGCGCTGAGGGCCGGCCCCCGACGGCCCCGAAGGGCTACGCCGCCGGGGACCGGCCGTGGGTGCGCCGGGACTCAACGACGAGCGACGCCCTCGGGGAGCGTCGCCGGCACGCGACGCGCCTGGGACCGTCCGCCGCCGCCCAGGCCGCCCCGTTGATCTCGGGTCACGGCGTCCCGGCCCAGGTCGCTGCGGCCGCACCGCTCGCCGCACGGCCGGGTTCTAAGGGCAAGGACAGGACCAAGGGCAAGAACACGAAGAAGGGCGGCGGCCTCAGCGCAGCCAGTCGCAAGCTGCAAGGGAATGTCACGACCGGCGCCATCGTCGACCACCTGAGCGAGCTCGAGCTCGAGGTCGTCGCGGAGCGGTACGGCGACTGGGCGGCGGGCACGCTTGATCCTTGAGGTGAAGTGACGGAGAGCACCGTGTGGTCGACCAGTGCCGAAAGCGAGCGCGACACGTCCTCGTTCCGGCGCCTCACGCCTGCTGGTTACGGTGGAGGCATGGCAACCATCGAGCTGACCGACGAGAACTTCAACGACCACGTCGAGGCGAACGGGATCCTCTTCGTCGACTTCTGGGCGAGCTGGTGCGGACCGTGCAAGCAGTTCGCCCCCACCTACGAGGCCGCGTCCGAGGCCAACCCCGACATCGTGTTCGGGTCGGTCAACACCGAGGAGCAGCAAGGGCTCTCCGCGGCGGCGGGGATCAAGTCGATCCCGACGCTGATGGTGTTTCGCGAGAAGGTGCTGGTCTTCTCCCAGCCCGGCGCCCTGCCGCCCGAGGGTCTCGACCAGGTGATCGCGGGCGTCCGCGGCCTCGACATGGCCGACGTCCACCGCCAGGTCGCCGAGCAGCAGGCCGCCGGCGGCCAGGGCTGACGAGACCGACGCTGCACGGGCGCCCGACGACCCGGGCGCCCGCGTCGGGTCAGCGCCCGGCGCGCTTCCAGCGTCGCGCGAGCCCGGTGGGCTCGGCGTTCTTCGGGAGCGTCGAGCTGCCGCCGTGCAGCAGCGTCATCATCTGGGCCAGCTGGGCGTCCATCTTCTCCGTGCGCTGGAACGACGTCAGGGCCATCACCGGCTTGAACCGCTGCCGGGCGATCGCCTTGGCGTAGGTGAACTCCTTGAGCCCGTCGGGGCCGTGGATGCGCCCGAAGCCCGAGTCGCCGACGCCACCGAAGGGCAGCGACGGGATCGCGGCGAAGGCGATGATGCCGTTGACCGCGGTCATGCCGGAGCGGACCTGCTCGGCGATCTCCATGCCTCGCGCCTTCGAGAACACCGTCGAGCCCAGGCCGTACCTCGTGGCGTTCGTGAGCTCGATCGCCTCCTCCATGGTGGCGACCTTGCGCACCGTCACCGTCGGGCCAAAGGTCTCCTCGGTCACCGCCAGGGAGTCCTCGGGGACGTCGACGAGGATCGTCGGCTGCACGAACCGCTCGCCCACGGCCTCCACGCCGCCGAGCAGGGCACGCCCGCCCCTGGCGATCGCGTCTGAGATGTGCGAGCGGATGACGTCGAGCTGGCTCGGCATCGTGATCGGCCCGAGCTGCGAGCCGGGCGAGGCGTCGGCGCGCAGGCCCTTGGCCTTCTCGACCAGGGTGGCCACGAACTCGTCGTAGACGCGCTCGTGCACGTAGACGCGCTCGACGCCGATGCAGGTCTGACCCGCGTTGGAGTAGGCCCCCCACAGGGCTGCGTCGGCAGCCGCCTCGACGTCGGCGTCCTTGTCGACGATGACGGAGTCCTTACCGCCGGCCTCGATGATGACCGGGGTCAGGGTCTCCGCGCACGCCGCCATGACCCGCTTGCCGGTGGCCGTGGAGCCGGTGAAGGCGACCTTGTCGACGCCGGCGTGGCACAGCGCGGCGCCGGTCTCACCGAGACCGGTGACGGTGGTGAAGACGGGGCGACCCACGGCCTCGGTGAAGGTCCGGGCGAGCCAGACCCCGACGCCGGGCGTGTACTCCGAGGGCTTGAACACCACGGCGTTGCCGGCGGCCAGGGCGTAGACGATCGAGCCCATCGGCGTGAAGACCGGGTAGTTCCACGGACCGATGACGCCCACCACGCCCAACGGCTTGTAGGCCACCGACGCGGCCTGGTTGGCCATCAGCAGGCCCGAGGACACCTTCTGGCGCTTGAGGTGCTTCTCGGCGTTGCCGGCTGCCCAGGCGATGTGGTCGATCGCGAGCGAGGCCTCGAGCATCGCGTCGCCGTGCGGCTTGCCGGTCTCGGCGTGCACGATGTCGGCGAGCTGGGCGAGGCGACGCGTCATCGCCCCCTTCCAGATGGTCAGGTGCTCCTTGCGCTCGTCGAAGCTCAACGCGGCCCACCAGGCGGCGTGCTCCCGGGCGGCGCCGACCGCGGCCGTCACCTCCTCGGCCGAGTGGATCGGGTAGGTGCCCACCACGTCGCCGGTGATCGGGCTGAGGGAGTCGAAGGTGTGCTCGGTGTGCAGCGCCATCCCGTCGGGCGAGGGCATCGGGGAGCCCTGGCGGCCGGTGTCGTCGGTGTGGTCGATCAGCGTCATCGTGCGCTCCTGATGTCCGCGGCCGCCTTCTCGGCGACCATGATGGTGGGGGCGTTGGTGTTGCCGCGGGGCACGGCCGGCATGACCGAGGCGTCGACCACGCGCAGGCCCTCGACGCCGCGCACGCGCAGCGACGCGTCGACGACGGCGTCCTCGCCCGACCCCATCGCGCAGGTCGAGGTCGGGTGGTAGAGCGTCTGGGTCCAGGTGCGGACGTGCTCGAGCAGGTCGTCGTCCGACGGGTCCGCCGGCAGGTTCCAGGGGCGCTCCAGGTAGTCGGCCAGCGCTCCCTGGGTGCAGATGTCCCACGTGGTGCGGGCCCCGGCGAGCAGGGCGTCCAGGTCGGTCTGGTCCTCGAGGTAGGCGGCGTCGATGGCGGGATGCCACGCCGGGTCGGCCGAGCGCAGCCGGATCGAGCCACGGCTGGCGACCGAGACCAGCGTCGGGGCCGCGGTGAACATGCGCGACGTGGGCTCGTGGAAGCCGTTGTCGTAGAAGCCCGAGGGCGCCACGTGCACCTGCAGGTCGGGAGCAGGCAGTCCGTCGCGCGTGGAGAAGAACATGCCGCCCTCGCCGATGTTCGACGACAGCGGGCCGGTGCCGCGCACCTTCCACTGCAGGAGGTTCTTGAGGTTCGACATCTCCGCGACGTCGGTGGTGTTGCGGGTGTGCCAGAGGAGCGGGGTGACGGGGTGGTCCTGGAGGTTGGAGCCGACTCCGGCGAGGTCGACCCGGCTCTCGACGCCGACCTCCCGCAGGTGACTCGCCGGCCCGATGCCCGAGAGCATGAGCAGCTGCGGGCTGTTGATCGCACCGCCACTGAGGATGACCTCGCGGCGGGCGTGGACGGTGTGCTCGGAGCCGCCCTGGCGGAAGGTGACACCGGTGGCGCGCTCTCCCGCCAGCTCGACGCGCGAGGCCAGCGCGCCGGTGGCGACGGTGAGGTTGGCGCGACCGCGGGCGGGGGCGAGGTAGGCCTCGTTGGTGGACCAGCGCTTGCCGCGCTTGCAGGTCACCTGGTAGAGCCCGGCGCCGGCCTGGGTCTCGCCGTTGAAGTCGTCGGTGCGCTTGTGGCCGGCGCTCACCGCGCTCTCGACGAACGCTGCCGTCGTCTCGTGCGTGTAGGCGCGGTCCTCGACGTGCAGCGGTCCGCCGCTGGCGTGGTAGCGCCCCGCGAGCCGGGTGTTGTCCTCGGACTTGAGGAACCAGGGCAGGACGTCGTCGAAGCCCCAGCCCTCGGCGCCGTACTGGTCGCGCCACGCGTCGTAGTCGGCGTGCGCACCGCGGATGTAGATCATCGCGTTCATCGAGGAGCAGCCGCCGAGGGCCTTCATCCGCGGCCAGTAGGCGCGCTTGCCGTGCAGCTGCTTCTGCTCGGTGGTGTTGTAGTTCCAGTCCCACTTGGTGCGGAAGAGCGACGGGAACGCAGCGGGGATGGCGACCTCGTCGACGCCCTCGGTCTCACCCCCAGCCTCGAGGAGCAGCACGGTCGAGGAGGGATCCTCGCTCAACCTCGCTGCGAGTACGGCCCCGGCACTGCCGGCGCCCACGATCACGTAGTCATAGGTGTCCTGGGTCACACGTCGGAACCTACTCCTCGGTACCTACCGACCCCACCCCCCGACGGTGGGGTCTCGGCACGCGGGACGAGCGTCAGTGCCGACACTCGCCGGCGATCCGACCGGGCGGGCTCAGCCGAGGCGCAGCGCGGTGATGAGTCGCCGGGCGACCTCACCACCGTCGGCCTCGGCGCGGGCGCAGGCCGCCTGGACATCGAGGTCCTCGCGCAGCAGCGCGACCGCGCCGGCCGGGTCGGCCGACGAGCCCGGTCGGCCGGCGGCGGCGTACAACCGCTGGAGCGCGGCCTCGGCCTCCTCGATCATGGCCGGCTCGTAGTCCCAGGCCTCGCCGTAGGGCCGGCCCAGGAGGAGCAGTCGCAGCGCAGCGGGCGAGCAGCCCTGCAGCACGTCGTCGACCAGGACGAGGTTGCCCGTCGACTTGGCCATCTTCGCCCCGCCGATGCAGACCTTGCCGACGTGCACGACGGCGCGGGCGAAGGGAGTGAAGCCCGAGACGGCCTCGACCATCGCCGACTGGTAGGCGTGGTGCGGGAACGCGAGGTCGTGGCCGCCCACGAGCACGTCGACCGAAGGTCCGTGCACCGACCAGGCCATGGCCGCGCACTCGGCGTGCCAGCCCGGCCGACCCCAGCCCCAGGGGCTCAGCCAGGCCGGGTCGTCGTCGGACGACGCCCGCCAGACCGGCACGTCGAAGGGGTCGTCCTTGGCGGGGTCGTCGGGGGCGTCGCCGTAGTCGGCCGACAGCCCGAGGGCCTGCTCGCGGGAGAGCCCGCTGCCCGCCGCGACGTCGGCGCCGCGGAACCACACGGTGCCGTCACGCTCGTAGGCGACCCCGGCGTCGAGGAGCACCTGGGCCAGCTGCTGCACCGCGTCGATGTGGTGACGCGCCCGCGGCTCGTCGGCAGGCGTGGCCACGCGCAGCGCCCGCATGCTCTGCTCGAAGAGCGACTCCTGCACGAGGGCGTACTCGTCGAAGTGGCGACCCTTCCGGCGGGCGGCGTCCATCAGCACGTCGTCGACGTCGGTGATGTTGCGGCACACCCGCGGGCGCACCCCGCCGGCGTCCAGCACGGACGCGACGACGTCGGCCCACACGAAGGTCGAGGCGTGGCCCAGGTGCGTGACGTCGTACGGCGTGATGCCGCAGACGTAGAGCCGGGCCGACCCCACGACGGGCACGACGGCCCCGCCGAGGCTCAGCGACGTGGGACGTGCGGGAGGACTGCCGACGCGCTGGCGCGCGTCGACCACACCGGACTGGATCGGTCGTGAGGCCATGGCGTCATCCTTGCACCACGCCGGCAGCCGGTCTCAGGGCGCGCGCCGACCGGCGCGACTGCTCAGTGGTCGCGACGCGTGTGCGGGGCGTCGTCGTCGCCGGCGCCCCCTGTGCCCGGGGTGCCCTGAGCGCCCGGGGCACCCTGAGCGTCCTGGGCGTCGGCGCGCTCGGCCTCCTCGCGCAGCTTGCGCGCAGCGGCGAGGCCACGGGCCTGGCGCTCGGGCTTGGGGTCGGAGGGGTCGTAGCGACCCTCCTCGGCGGACCGGGCGACGTTCTTGAGCCGCTTGGTCAGGCTGAGGCCGAGCAGCGCGACGGCGAGGATCAGCAGACCGAACAGCGCGAACGCCGTCCAGCCTGCGACGACGTCCTCGTCCTTGGGGGTCCCGTCGACGGCGAGGGTGATCAGCATCAGGACGGCATCAGGCATGCCTCCAGTGTCTCACCGCGACCCCACCCGCTCGCCAGCGGCTGCGACCGCCCCCACGGCCACCGGAGAGGACGTCAGTCGTCGCCCAGCAGGATGCCCGCGAAGAGGTCGCTCTCCGGGGTGGGCGCGTCGACGTGGCTGGTGACCAGCTCGAAGTCCTCCGTCGGCCACACCTCGACCTGCAGCTCGCGCGGCACCGCGAACCAGAACCCGTCGGGGTCGATCTGCGTGGCGTGCGCGAGCAGCGCCTGGTCGCGGACGCCGAAGTAGTCGCCGCAGGGCACGCGCGTGGTGACCCGGGCGTCCCAGTCGGGCTCGGGCTTCCAGTCGCGCAGCCGCTCCTCCCACGGCGAGACCAGGCCGTGGGCCTTCATCGCGTCGTGGAGGCTCTGCATGCGCGCGCGGTTGAACGAGTGGTGGAAGTAGAGCTTGGCGACCTGCCAGGCCTCCCCCGCCTCGGGGAACCGCTCCGGGTCGGCAGCGGCCTCGAAGGCCGCGACGCTCACCTCGTGGCAGCGGATGTGGTCGGGGTGGGGGTAGCCACCGCGCTCGTCGTAGGTCGTCAGCACGTGCGGGCGGAACGAGCGGATCAGCGCGACCAGCCGCTCGACGGCCTCGTCGAGCGGCACCAGGCCGAAGCAGCCCTCGGGCAGGGGCGGCTTCGGGTCGCCGTCGGGCCACCCGGAGTCGATGAAGCCGAGCCAGTCCTGCGTGACGCCGAGGATGTCGCGGGCCCGCTCCATCTCCTGGCGACGGATCTCGGTAATGTTCTCGAGCACGTCGGGGCGGTCCATCTTGGGGTTCAGGATCGAGCCACGCTCCCCACCGGTGCAGGTCACCACGTGCACGTCGACGCCCTCGGCGACGTACTTGGCCGTGGAAGCCGCACCCTTGCTCGACTCGTCGTCGGGGTGGGCGTGCACGTGCATGAGGCGGTAGCCCGCCCGGGGTCGCGGGTCGCTCGACATGGCCCCAGCCTAGAGGCCTCCTGGCCGGACGGCCTCAGGGCCCGGGTGGGAGGATGGCGGGGTGAGCACCCAGGACACCCTCGCCGACCGGTACGGCGCGCCGGCGCCGTGGCGTCGTCCGGCGCTGCGGAGCGCGATCGCGGTCCTGGCCGTCGTCTCCGTCGGCTGGCTGGGCTGGACGATCTGGGAGCAGTCGAGTCCGCCGGTCGCGTCGGGCGAGCTCACGTTCACCATCGTCGACGACAACACCGCGAGCGCGCGCTTCATCGTCGAGCTCGAGGACGACGTCGAGGCCACGTGCACCGTGCGCGCCTACGCCGAGGACCACACGCTCGTCGGCACGGTGTCCTTCGTGCCCGAGCCCACGGCGTCGGGCCGGGTCACCCAGGAGATCAGCACCGACCGGCGGGCGACCGCCGTCGAGCTGCTCGGCTGCACGGCCCCGGGGCAGCCCCGGCCGCGCTGAGGAGCCTTCGCCCCGGAGCCTTGCTAGGCTCGATCATTCGGCTGACGCGCTGGGCGTCCCCCTCGGGACCGGCCCGCGACCCGGAGGCCGATCCACGAACCGTCACACCACGATCACCACAGGAGCACTCATGAGCCAACCGACCACGCAGGGAACCGTCTGGCTGACCCAGGTCGCCTACGACAAGCTGCAGGCCGAGCTGGCCCATCTCAAGGGCCCGGTCCGCGAGGAGATCGTCCAGCGCATCAGCGAGGCGCGCGACGAGGGCGACCTGAAGGAGAACGGCGGCTACCACTCCGCGCGCGAGGAGCAGGGCAAGAACGAGGGCCGCATCCTCCAGCTCGAGGACATGCTGCGTCGCGCCGAGGTGGGCGAGACGCCGGAGAACGACGGCGTCGTCGAGCCCGGCATGGTCGTGACCTACCGCTTCGTCGGCGACGACGAGGACGAGGTCGAGACCTTCCTGCTCGGAGCTCGCGAGATCGAGCCCGAGGGCCTGACCGTCTACTCGCCGCAGTCGCCGCTCGGCTCGGCCATCAACGGCCGCACGAAGGGCGAGACGGTCGTCTACGAGGCGCCCAACGGCAAGCAGCTCGAGGTCGTCATCGTCGACGCCGTCCCCTACACGGGTTGAGCGACCACGCGACCACGCCCCACCAGCAGCACCGCACGCGGCTGCACCGTCATTGCTGGACGGTGTAGCCGCGTTCGCGTAGCCGGGCCAGGACGGCCTCGGCGTGCGGCTCGCCGCGGGTCTCGAGCTGCAGCTGGACGTCGACCTCGTCGAGGTTCAGCGAGGCGCTGATCCGCTCGTGCACCACCTGGAGCACGTTGGCGCCGGTCTGGCCGACCTCGCCGAGCAGGCGTGCCAGGCCGCCCGGCACGTCCGGGATCGTGACGTGCAGGTGGAGGTAGCGTCCCGCGGCCGCCATGCCGTGCTGGATCACCTTGCCCAGCAGGATCGGGTCGATGTTGCCGCCCGAGAGCACCGCCACCGCCGGGGTCTCGAAAGCTCCTGGGTTCTCGATCATGGCCGCCACCGCCGCCGCACCGGCCGGCTCGACGATCATCTTGGCGCGCTCGACGAGCGCGAGCAGGGCGCGCGACATCGCCTCCTCGGTGACCGTGACGATCTCGTCGACGTGGTCGCGCACGGCCGCGAACGTGACCTCGCCGGGCAGTCCGACGGCGATGCCGTCGGCCATCGTCTTCATCGACGGCAGCGGCACCGGGGCGCCCCGCTCGAGCGACCCCGGGTAGGCCGCTGCGCCCTTGGCCTGCACGCCGATGACGGTGATGTCGGGGCGCAGCGCCTTGAGGGCGATCGCGACGCCGGCGAGGAGCCCGCCTCCTCCGGTCGGGATGATCACGGTGCGGGTCTCGGGGGCCTGCTCGAGGATCTCGAGGCCGACCGTGCCCTGGCCGGCCACGACGTCGACGTGGTCGAACGGGTGGATCAGCACCGCCCCGGTCTCCTCGGAGAACCGGCGGGCCGCGACGAGCGCGTCCTCGAGGTAGCGACCCTCGAACACGACGTCGGCGCCGTAGCCGCGGGTCGCCTTCTCCTTCGGGATCGGCGCCCCCTCGGGCATGAAGACCGTCGCCTCGATGCCGAGCTGCTGCGCGGCCAGCGCCACGCCTTGCGCGTGGTTGCCAGCGGACGCCGCCACCACCCCGCGGGCCTGCTCCTCGGCGGTCAGCCGCGAGATCCGCACGAAGGCGCCGCGGGCCTTGAAGGAGCCGGTGCGCTGCAGGTTCTCGCACTTGAGCCGCACGGGGCCGCCCACGATGTCGGAGAGCCAGCGCGACTCCTCCATCGGCGTGGTGATCGAGTGACCCTGCAGGGTCTCGCGGGCAGCGCGGATGTCATCGAGCCCGACCTCGGGGCCTTCAGGTGTGGTCATCGGCGTCTCCTACGGTGTCGGTGCTGCGTTGCTCCTCGTAGTCCTCGGCCAGCTGCTCGACAGGGTCGTCGCCCACCTCGCTGTTGGTCGCGAGGTGCAGTCCGACTGCGTTGACGACGGCGGTCAGCGGGACGGCGACCAGGGCGCCGGCGACGCCGGCCACCAGCACACCGCCGGCGATCGCGAGGATCACCGCGAGCGGGTGCACCGAGACCCAGCGGCCCATCAGGAAGGGCTGGAGCAGATGGGCCTCGACCTGCTGCACGCCGATGACGACCGCGAGCATGATGAGCGCGGTCAGCGGCCCCTGGTCGACCAGCGCGACGAGCACGGCGACCGCCCCGGCGAACGTCGCACCGATCAGCGGCACGAACGCGCCCAGGAAGACGAGCACGCCGATCGCGAGCACGAACGGGACCCCGAGGATGGCGGCGCCGAGGCTGATGCCGATCGCGTCGACGAAGGCGACGACCACGGTGGCGCGCACGAACTGGGTCAACGAGATCCAGGCCACGCGGCCCGAGCTGTCGACGCGGTGGCGGGCGGCCCGCGGGGTCAGCCGCACCGCCCACGACCAGATCCGGTCGCCGTCGGCGAGGAAGAAGTAGGTGGCGAACAGGACGATGAAGAGCCCCGCGACGACGTGGCCCAGGGCGGTGCCGACCTCGGTGACGCGACCGACGAAGTCGGGGTCCTTGGTCTGCTCGGTGATGGCGTCCTGCGCTTGTGCGATCACCGAGTCGATCTGGCTGTCGCTCGCGTTGAGCGGACCCTCCTCGAGCCAGCGCCGGATGTCCTCGAGCCCCGCGACCGTGGAGTCCGCGAGGTCGGCGGCGCCGGTGGCGATCTGCTGGCCGGCGAAGGTGAGCAGGAGCCCGATGAAGCCGAGCATGCCGAGCACGACCGCGACGGCCGCCAGCGAGCGGCTCAGCCCGATCCGCTGGAGCAGCTGGACGACGGGCGTCGTCAGGGCCGAGAGCAGCACGGCGATCGCGAGCGGCAGCGTGATGATCGAGAAGTAGCCGACGAGCTCGAGGATCGCGTAGCCGACGATGCCGATCACGATCAGGCGCCACGACCAGGCCGCGAGGAGGTCGACCCCCCACGGGACCTGCGCCCGACTGAAGTTGGACGATCCCCGGGTGACGCGGGGCACCGGCTCGGGAGGCGGCGCCGTACGGCGGTCACGCTCCTCGCGCAGGAGGGCCCACTGGGCGGCGATGCGGGCGGTGATGCGGGCCTCGCGCTCGAGGTCCTCGGCCTCCCGGTCGATGCTGCGGCGGCGGCGCGGCCGTCGGAGCGCCACCGCGGTCTCGCGAGCGCCCTCCCCCGACGGCTCCTCGTCGGCAGCCTCGACGGGCAGGTCCGGCTGCTCGGGCCGCTCGGGCCGGTCGTCGCTCACCCGTGCACCTTACGGTCCGCGAGGTCCGTGAGCAGCGACGCCGCGAGCCGACGTGCGGCGTCGGGATGGCTCGCGGCCAGCAGGCCGACCGCGGCGAGCACGTAGTCGGAGTCGACAACGACGGCAGGAGCCTCGGGCAGCTGCCAGCCGCCGTCGCCGCCCGCCCCGGCCTCCCGGGTGCCGACGGTCCCCTGGAGCACGCGGTCGGCCACACCGGCGCGGCCGTGCCGCAGCACTCCCCCGGAGGCCACGACGAGGTCGACCTCGCGCAGGTCGACCCCGGACCGCTCGACGACGCGGCCACCGGGCCCCACGACCACCGCGCTGCGACCGGCGTGGCGCCGCAGCGCCAGCCCGACGGCTGCCCGCGCGATGGCTTCGTCGTCGTCGCGGTCGGCCTCGGTGGCCGGGAGGTACGACGGGTCCTCGGCGCGAGCGGCGGCCGCAGTCGCCAGCCCGGGCAGGCCCGCGGCCTCGACCGTGCTCGGCGCCGACCACCGCATCCCGAGGTCTCCCTCGACGGTGCGGGTGCGAGGGGTGGGGGCGACGACGTCGCGCGCGAGCCCGGCGTCCTCCGGG
>JBFJKO010000045.1:0-12185 GCA_041634935.1 Nocardioides sp. | reverse complement strand
GGTCCGCCGCACGACGGATCCCTTGACCGCGCTCACGACGAGGACCCATGTCCCACCATCTCCCCCCGGGCCACGACGTCGTGTCGGCGCGCCCGGCGGGGCACCGCCGAGCCGCGCGGTCGTCGCGGTTCCCGCGGTTGCGCTCCGGGGGAGTCAGCGGTGGCGCCCGCGCCCGCCGGACCCGGCGGCGCACGACCGGACTGCCGGGGACCATGGGCATGACCGTCCTCGCCGCGATGGTGCCCGGGTCGGGCTACCTCTACGCCGGACGGCGCTGGCTCGGCCTGCTGATCCTGTCGCTGTGGGCCGGCGTGATCGCCCTCGTGGGGTGGTACTTCGGGCGCGACCTGCGCACCCGGCTGTCCGACCTCGCCTTCGACACCGAGGCCCTGAAGGTGGTGGCCGTGCTCCTCGCGGCGGCCCTGCTGACCTGGGCCTTCGTCGTGCTGACCTCCTACCGCCTGGTCCGGCCACGCGTGCGACCGCGCTGGCACACCGGGGCCGGCTACCTCACAGTGGTCCTCGTGCTCCTGGTCGGCGCGGCCCCGGTGGTGCGCGCCGCCCAGTACGCCCTGGTGCAGGCCGACCTCGTCGAGACGGTGCTCCCCGACGACGTCGTGAGTGCCACGACGCCGGTGGCTGTAACGGAGGAGGACCCCTGGGCCGGTCAGGAGCGGGTCAACGTCCTGCTCCTCGGCGGCGACGGCGGTGCGGGCCGCACCGGCGTCCGCACCGACACCGTGATCCTGGTCAGCATGGAGACCGCGACCGGCACGACGACGATGTTCAGCCTGCCGCGCAACATGATGTATGCCCAGTTCCCCGTCGACAGCGCGCTGCACGACCTCTACCCGGACGGCTTCCGCACCGGCCAGGGCGATCCCGGCTTCGACATGCTCAACGCCGTCTACGGGCAGGTGCCGCTGCTGCACCCGGGCGTGCTGGGGGAGAGCGACAATGAGGGCGCCGACGCCGTCAAGCTGGCGGTCGCCGGCAGCCTCGGCATCACGGTCGACTACTACGTCCTGGTCAACCTCGAGGGCTTCAAGACGATCGTCGACGCGATCGGCGGCATCACCGTCAACATCAACGAGCCGGTGGCGATCAACGGCAACACTGACCTCGGCATCCCGCCGACCGGCTACCTCCAGCCCGGCCCCGACCAGGAGCTCGACGGCTTCGAGGCGTTGTGGTTCGCCCGTGGTCGCTACGGCTCCGACGACTACGCCCGCATGGACCGTCAGCGGTGCGCGGTCGACGCGCTCATCGAGTCCGCCGACCCACTGACCCTGGTCCGCAAGTACACCGACCTCGCCGCCGCCAGCAAGGACATCCTCTCCACCGACGTGCCGCGCGAGCTCGCCTCGCCGCTGGTGCAGCTGCTCCTGAAGGTGAAGAACGCGAAGATCCGCTCGGTGGTCTTCCGCGCCTCGGAGAAGTTCTTCTCCGGCGACCCCGACTACGACTACGTGCGCGAGACCGTCGACAAGACCCTCAACCCGCCCAAGAAGAAGGCCAAGCGCAAGGCCGAGAAGCCCGAGGCCGTCGAGGACCCGGTCGACGCGTGCGCCTACACCGCGGACCTCCCGGTCGAGACGCCGGAGGACGACGACCCGCTCGTCGTCACCTCCGACGACGAGCTGAGCGCCACCCAGCCCTAGGCGTCAGACGGCCCACGGGCCGCGGGTAGGCTGCGAGCGGTCCTTGTGACCTGGGGCGGTAGCTCAGTCGGTTAGAGCAGAGGACTCATAATCCTTGGGTCGTGGGTTCGAGCCCCACCCGCCCTACTGGTGCGATCGGGCGAGACCGCCGTCGGCGCACGTTGTCGTCCCCATCGCGGTCCTCGTGGCCCGGGGAGCGGGTGGGGGACATGCGCAGGGCCCGCGAGCGGTTGCTCGCGGGCCCTGCGGTCGGACGATCAGATCACTCTTCCTCGTGCGGCTCGTGGTCGTGGTCATGGTCGTGCGGCGACTCGCCACCGAGCGGACCGGCGAACGAGTACTCGGGACCGGCGGGTGCCGGGACGGTCATGTTGCCCGGGACCCTCTTGCCCTCGACCCCGTTCACCGACTCCGTGGAGTAGGCGTAGGTGAGCACGGCGAACGCGACGGCGTCCGAGTTGACCTCGAGGGCCTTGTCGGAGTTGTTGTCGTAGGTGTCGCACGCCAGGTGGTAGCACGGGTCGAACTGGGCGCCGGCGGTGCCGCCCCAGATCGCCTGCTGCTCCTTCGTCTTGACGACCTCGGCTCCGGTGAACAGGCCGCCGGAGGGGATGCCGAAGTTGATGAACTCCTGGTAGTCGCTGCGACCGCTGAACGCCGAGTCGTCGTACGGCTCGTTGCGCATGGTGTAGAAGGACTCGAACGTGTCCTCGATGGCGGTGGAGCCGGCCGGGACGTCGACCGGAGCGGCGAAGCTCGACTCGTCGGCGTCGTACACACCGAAGTAGTAGTTCGGCGAGCCGATCATGTCGAAGTTCAGGTACAGCGCGATGCGATCACGCTCGGCGACGGTGAGCCCCCGGACGTACTCGCGGGACCCGATCAGGCCGGACTCCTCCGCGCCCCACCAGGCGAGCCGGACCGTGTTCTGCGGCTCGTGGTTCGACAGCTGCTCGGCCAGCTCGAGGAGCGCGGCGGATCCGCTGCCGTTGTCGTTGATCCCCGGACCGCGCTGGACCGAGTCGAGGTGGGCGCCGGCCATCACGACGTTGTCGTCGTCGACGCCGGGCAGCTCAGCGATGACGTTGAGCTGCGGACGGGAGACCGGTGCCTCGACGACCACCCGCGCGCTGGAGCCGGCCTGGCTGAGAGCGACACCCTGCGCGAACGACGCCCCGACGACCGGGATCTTTGCGACGTTCGGACCACCGAGCGTGCCGACGATCAGACCCTCGCGCGTGGGTTCGTTGCCCTGGTTGAAGATCACGACGCCGACGGCCTTGGCCGCCTGCGCGTTCAACGCCTTGGCCGCGAAGCTACAGGTTCCGCGCTGGACCAGTGCGATGCTGCCGGCTGGGAAGCCCGCGAAGTCCGCCGCCTCGCACCCGCTGGTGCTGGCCCGCGGCATCTCGAGCGCGAGGTCGACACCGACCACGGAGGCCGTGACGTCGCCGGCACCGGAACCGGTGTAGGCGCCCGTCTCGTAGTCGGCAGCCGTGGGCGTCAGCTGCTGCAGCACCGCCGGACCCACGTAGGTGAAGGGGAACTCGTCGAACGAGACGTCCCAGCCGGCCGCCTCGAGGGTCTCGGCCACGTAGTCGACGCTGTCGACGTACCCCTGGGTGCCCGCTGCGCGGTTGCCGCCATTGGCGTCTGCGATGGACTGGAAGGCCGCTTGGTGCTCACGGACGCCGTCGAGACGTACGCACTCCAGGAGCTTGCTGTAGGTGTTGTTGTCCCGGTTGTCGCAGCCGGCGGCGGACGGTGCGGCGGTGGCGGGCACCGCCGCCAGAGCGGCAGTCACGAGGGCGCACGCTGTGGCGGCGACCAACCCGAGACGGCCGGGGTTCGAGGGTGAAGACATGAAGGATGGAGTCCTTTCCGAGGGAGCAAATGGTCGCCGCAAGGTATCGGCCGGTAGCCACGCACAACAGGTCTTGCTTTCCCACCTGACTAGCGATAACCCGGTTCCGCTGCGCGTGCCTGCTCCAGACGCGATGATGCCTCGGGAGGACTGCAGGGCTGGTGGTGAGATCGCCGCGGGGGGAGACGAGATGGTGCGGATCGTGGTCGCCGACAACGACCCGGATGCGCTCGACCTCCTGCTGATGGACCTCCGCCTCGAGGGCCACGACGTTCGCGGAGCGCCCGACGCAGCGCGTGCCGAGCAGCTGATCGAGTCGCTCGATCCGGAGGTCGCGGTCCTCGACCACCGGATGCCCCCCGGCGAGGACGGACTCAGCCTGGCCGAGCGGCTGGTGCGGGAACGGGAGCAGCTGCGCGTCCTGCTCTACACCAACTACCAGGGCGTCGACCTCCGACTCCGGGCTGCAGCCATCGGCGTACCCCTGCTGGTCAAGGGAAACCTGCGCGCTCTCAGGGCGGCCGTGATCGCCCCGTGAGCGGCCGTCAGGTCTCCTGGGTCGCAATCCTGGTGGGCTGCCTGATGCTGGTGACGGCGGTCTTCAGCCTGCTCGCGGGACGTCACGTGGCCGGACAGACAGCGCATCGGGAGGTCGCCGTCGTCGCCGCCGAGAACGTCACGGTCGTCCAGACCGTGCTCCAAGAGCGGATGGACGCCGTCGCCCGGGTGGCCCTGGCCGCGGGTGAGGGAGTCGGCCGACTTCCCGAGCCGTCCCCTGCGCCGTCCGAGGCCGCGCGGATCATCGCCCGGGACTCCGGCGCCCCCGTGCTCGACGACACCGACGCCGGACTTGTCGTCGCCGCGGTCTACGAGGGAAGCCGCGTGGCGAGAAACGTCCAGGAGCGACGGGACCGCGTGCGGGGCTACGTCTCCCTCGAGCTCGATCTCGTGCCGACGCTGCGCGGCCTCGTCCCGGATCGCGGAGGGGTCGCGGTGGCGGGACCCGAGCGGACCGTCGCGTCGGTGCCCGACGTACTGCCGAGCTCGCCCGTGTCGCACACCGTCACCTTCCGTCCGGACGGCGGCGAGGAGTGGTCGCTCACCGTGACCACGCCACACCCGGGCACACCGCTGCTCAGCTGGCTGGTCGCGCTCGGCCTGGTCCTGGTCGGCGTCGTCGTGGCGACGGTGATCGGTCTACGGCACCGCGCCGACCGTCGCAACCGCCACGAGCTGGAGCGGCTGCAGGCCTCGCAGGAGGCGGTGACGTCCCTCGCCCTCGTGGCCCAGCAGCACCTCGACCTCGCGGAGGTGCTGCCCGCCCTGGCGACCGAGCTCGCCCTCGGGCTGGACCTGCGCGGCATCACCCTGTCGGCGTCCGTCGTGGGGGGCGACCGCTCGCTGTTCACGTGGGGAGCCCCGGTCGTGGAGGGTTCGCTCGTCGCCGGCGCGACGGAGATCGAGGCCGGATCGTCGGTCTGGCTGCGACTCGTGCGCAGTGGTCGTACGGCGGCACGCCTGGGCGTGCTGGTGGGCAGGCACCTCGACGAGCACGACGTCCGCACGCTGACGGTGGCCGGCGACATCTTCGCCTTCGCGCTGACCAACGCCGAGGCCTTCGCCCAGCAGCAGGGCCTGGTGGAGCGGATGCGCGCGGTCGACGAGCTGAAGTCGGTCTTCCTCTCGACGGCCTCCCACGAGCTGCGGACCCCGGTGGTCGCGATCGCCGGCTACTCGAGCCTGCTGAACGAGAATTGGGACGTCCTGGACGCCGACAAGGCCCGGAGCCTGGTCGACCGCGTCGACCGCAACGCCCAACGGTTGAGCCGGATGGTCGAGGACCTGCTCGACTTCTCCCGCATCGAGCGCGGCAGCTCGCTCGCCCAGGATCACGCGACCCTCGACCTCGGCACGGTGGTCACCCGCGTCCTGCAGGACCAGCCCGACCTCGGTCGGGACCACGCGCTCAGCATCGACGCTCCCGAGGGGACCCTCGTGGTCGGGTCGCAGCAGGCCGTGGAACGGGTGGTGGTCAACCTGGTCGGCAACGCGACGAAGTACACCCCTGAAGGCACCGCGATCCGGGTCCAGGTCCGGGCGCGGGACGACGAGGCGCTGCTGGTCGTCGAGGACGACGGCCCGGGTATCGCCGAGGACGAGCGCGACCGCGTCTTCAGCCGCTTCTACCGAGGCGAGGGCGACGAGGTGACGCGCACCCGGGGCACCGGCCTCGGGCTGGCGATCGTGACGGAGTTCGCCCTCTCGATGGGGGGCACGGCCCGGGCGGAGGAGAGCCCCAGCGGCGGTGCACGCTTCGTGGTGGTCTACCCGCTCCTCGCCTCCGACGGCTCCTCGCGTGCGTCCGGTGGCTCCACCGCACCGGTGTCCGTCTCGGGACCGACCGCCCACGCAGCCGAGCACGGGAGATCCCGATGACCACACGCACCCGTGACCGGCTCATGCCGGTGTTCGCCTTTCTCGCCGTCGCGGCGGTGGCGGCGATCATCGTGTCGTTGCTCAAGGTCGCCTCGGACGACGGCTCGGAGGCGCTGCGGGACGCCAAGCAGGCGCAGGTCCGTTCGACGGCCAACAGCTTCAACGCGCGTATCGAGTCCTCCTACGCGGCGTTGGCCGGACTGGGCGCGCGAGCCTGGGACCTCGAGGAGGGGAGCGAGGCCGACCAGGCCGTGCTCGACACGTTCGCGATCGACCCCGAGGCGTTGTCGGGCTTCTACCTCGTCGACGGGCAGGACTCGATCACCTCCGGCGTGCTTCTGCGCCCGGGCCGGCTCGGCTCCACCTACGCCCCCGAGGGCTGGGACGACGTGAAGGACGCGCTGGCCACGACGCCCGCTGTCGTGATGCCGGTGGAGTCCGAGGGGCTCACGACCGAGCTGCCGTCCTACGCCTTCGTGGTGGCGATCCGCGGTGCCGACCCGACCAGCGTGCGGGGCGCCTTCGTCTTCGAGGAGGCCCTGACCGCCGACTCCGCCTTCAACCTCGAGATCCAGGCGCTGGCCGACGACTCGGCGAGCACGGCGTCCTGGCGCTTCGTCGACGCCAACGGTGCCGTGGTGGCGTCCACGCTGTCCGACGGGCTGGGGGAGCGGGCGACGGACCTCGACCTCGACGCCCTCGAGGCCAGCCCCGTCGTCCTCGACGGCACGCTGACGATCAGTGCCGACGTCCCGGCGGTCGGGTGGCGCGTCGTGTTCGTGCAGGACGAGGACGAGTTCGTCGCGCCGCTGGCCGGGCCGCTGCAGACCGCCGGTCTGGTGCTCGTGCTGCTCCTCCTCGCGGTGGGTCTCACGCTCACGATCGTGCTGGCCCGCAGGCTGCAGCGCTCGCGCGAGGAGCAGGAGCGGCTGCGTGAGCTGCACCGCGCGCAGGAGGAGTTCATCTCGGTCGTCTCCCACGAGCTGCGGACGCCGGTCTCCGGGGTGCTCGGGTTCCTGCAGACCACCCTCGACCACTGGCCGTCGATGAGTGACGACGAGCGGCAGGACGCCGTACGCCGGGCCTACGCGAACGCCCGTCGGCTCCAGGCGACCGCGCGCGACGTGCTCGACACCGAGAGCATCGAGTCGGGCGAGTTCGGCTACGCGCGCCACGCGATGGACCTCGTCGAGGAGGCGAGGACGACGGTGGAGGCCTTCGCCAGCGACGGCGCGGAGATCGTCGTCGACCTCCCGGAGCACCCGGTGATGATCGAGGCGGACCCTGACCGCATCCAGCAGGTGCTCGCGAACCTCGTCGAGAACGCCCTGAAGTTCGCGAGCGAGGGCGAGCCGGTGACCCTCGCCCTGGAGCAGGTCGGGGACGTCGCTCGTCTCACGGTCGTCGACCGCGGGGTGGGCATCGAGCAGGACCAGCTCGAGCGGATCTTCGACAAGTTCGTCCGGACCCGGACCGGCACCGTCTCGGGCACCGGGCTCGGGCTGTACATCTCACGACGTATCGTGGAGGACCACGACGGTCGTATCTGGGCCGAGAGCGATCCCGGTGGAGCGACGACCTTCGTGGTGGAGCTTCCCGGACTCGATGCCCATGGGGGTCTAGGGTGAACACTTCAGCCGACGATGTGAGCGAGGCCAGCATGACGACCACGACCGGGAACGAGGTCCCCACGATCCTGGTGGTCGACGACGAGCCTGACATGCGCGACCTCAGCAGGATGCTGCTCGAGATCGACGGCCTGCACGTGGTGGAGGCAGCCGACGGCACCGAGGCGCTCGAGCAGTTCTTCCGTCTCGACCCTCCGCCCTCGCCGGCCGTCGTCGTCCTCGACAGCCGGATGCCCGGCATGACCGGACTCGAGGTCGCGGCCTCGATGCTCGAGCACAACCCCGACCAGATGATCGTGGTCTTCTCCGCCCACCTCGACCGCAACCTCGAGGCGGCGGCCCGTGAGCTCGGGGTCGCCGAGTGCATCTCGAAGATCGACGCTCGGCGTCTGCCGTCGGTCGTCCGTGGGTTGATAGCCCGCTGACTGCTGCCGGCTGATCAGCCGGGCAGCAGCTCGTCGATCAGGGCCACGACCCGTGCGCGGATCTCGTCGCGGATCGGGCGCACGGCCTCGACGCCCTGCCCCGCCGGGTCGTCGAGCGTCCAGTCCTCGTAGCGCGTGCCGGGGAAGTAGGGGCAGGCGTCGCCGCACCCCATGGTGACGACGACGTCCGAGGCCTCGACCGCCTCCGGCGTGAGCATCTTCGGCGTGGCCTCCGTGATGTCGATGCCGTCCTCGGCCATCGCCTCCACGGCCGCGGGGTTGATGTGCGCGGCCGGCATCGAGCCCGCGGAGAGCACCTCGATCCGTCCCTGGCCGAGACTCAGCAGGTAGCCGGCGGCCATCTGCGAGCGCCCGGCGTTGTGGACGCAGACGAAGAGCACCGTGGGGCGGCCCGAGGGCCCAGACTTAGGCATGTGTCTATGTTGACAGGCGTCTATGTCTCACGGCAACCGGCCCCGTGCCCGGGCGTGCTCAGTCCGAGTAGGTCGCCTGGTAGTCGAGGAGGAGACGGCGTCCCTCGGCCATCGCGTCGCGCAGCTCCGCGAGCAGCTCCTCGGCGCCGTCCGTCGTCTGGTCGTTGGCCAGCAGCTCGAGGGCTCTCGCCGCCTCGCCAGCGCGGTGGACCCCGAGGTTGAGGGCGCTCCCGGCGATCTTGTGCGAGGCCGCCTTGAGTCCGGCCAGGTCGCCGTCCGCGACACATCCCTCGATCGTGGCGACAGCGGCCACGGAGTTGGCCTGGAAGTTACCGATCGCCCGGTCGATGTAGGTCGTGTCGCCGGGGTCGAGGTCGCGGAGCATGTCGAGACGCGCGGTGTCCAGGCCGGGGATCGGGTCGGTGGGCGGAAGCACGGGCGCGTCGTCGGCCACCGGGGCCGGGGTCGCCCCCGGGTCGTCGGGCTGCACGACCCAGCGGCTCAGCACCTGGCTCAGCGCCGAGCGGTCGATCGGCTTGGTCAGGAACTCGTCCATCCCCGCTGCGATGCAGCGCTCCCGCTCGCCCTCGATGGCGGCCGCGGTCATCGCGATCACCGGCACGTGGGAGTCGTCGGCCTCACGCTCGCGGAGGGTCTTGGTCGCGGCGTACCCGTCGAGGACCGGCATCTGCACGTCCATCAGCACCGCGTCGAAGGTCTGGCGCGCGAGGACCTCGAGCGCCTCGGCGCCGTTCTGGGCGATCTCGGGCCGGTAGCCCAGCGAGACCAGGATCCCGCTGGCGACCATCTGGTTCACGACGTTGTCCTCGACGACCAGGATGCGGGGGAGGTGGGCGCCGTGCGCGACGACCTCGGCCCGTCCGGTCGGCTGGCTGGCGACGCCGACCACCTGGTCGAGCAGGGTCGCACGCAGGGCGTCGGCCGACAGCGGTCGGTCGAGGAAGGCCGACACGCCCGCCTCCCGCAGCTGTGCGAGGTCCAGCTCGAGCTCGGAGCCGACCACGACCATCGCCACCCGGTCGTACCTCGAGTCGGCCGCGACGTCGGCGACCAGGCTCATCCCGCCCCCGCCCGCGAGCCGGGCGTCGATCAGCACGGCACCGTAGGGCAGCTCGTGCTCGAGCGCCCGGGCGAGCAGGGTGTTGGCGGCCTCGACGTCGTCGGCGACGTCCACCTCCATGCCCCACCAGTGCAACTGCTCGAGGAGCGCCGGCACGCGCAGCGGCGACCCGTCGGCGACCAGGATGCGGCGCCCGGCGAGCCAGCTGCGGGCGTAGTCGTCGAGGTCGGTGGCGCCCTCGGGATGCCGTTGGCACCACACGGAGAACGAGAAGATGCTGCCGCCCTCGGGGTTCGGTGCGTAGGAGAGCTCGCCGCCGAGTGCCGAGGTGACCTCGCGCGCGATCGAGAGCCCGAGGCCGGTGCCGCCGAAGCGTCGCGTGGTCGAGGCATCGGCCTGCGTGAACGGCTCGAAGAGCCGTTCGACGTGCTCCTCGGCGATCCCGATGCCCGTGTCGGTCACCTCGAAGCGGAGCAGCACCCGGTCGCCGTCGTCCTGGAGCTGGGAGACCCGGATGACGACCTCCCCGTCCGCGGTGAACTTCACCGCGTTGGACACGAGGTTCATCAGCACCTGCGACATCCGCGTCGGGTCGCCGAGGACGACGGCCGGGACCGGCGCCTCGCACCACACGACGAGCTCGACGTTGCCGGTGCGAGCGGCGCCCGACAGCACGCGCGACACCTGGTCGACCAGGGAGCGGACGTCGACGTCGACGTGCTCGAGCTCGATCTCGCGGCCGTCGAGCTTGCTGAAGTCGAGCACGTCGTTGAGCACGCTGAGCAGGGTGTGGCCTGCCGCCTGCATCCCCGACGTGAGCCGGTACTGCTCGGGGTCGAGCGCGGTGCGCTGGAGCAGGTCGGTCAGGCCGATGATCCCATTGAGTGGCGTGCGGATCTCGTGGCTCATCGTGGTGAGGAACTCCGACTTCTGCCGGGAGGCCGCCATCGCCGCGTCACGAGCCGCTGCCAGGGCGCGCGCGCTCTCCTCGCGCTCGGCGACGCGGGCGAGCTGCACCGAGACCGCCTCGACCATGGTCTCGACCAGGTCGCGCCGCTCGGGTGGCCGGGAGGCGGTGATGGTGCCGACGCCGAACGTGCGGTCGTCGGTGCCCACCTCGAAGGCGATGGTGCGACCGTCCTCGCTCCACACCGGCGCGGGGGACCCCACGACCGATGCCGCGAGGGCCTCCACCTCCGCCCGCACGTCGGCGTCGAGCGGCTCGAGCCGACCGTCGTCGTCGAGACGGAACGCGGTCGAGCTCACCCACTCGTCATGGTCGCTGATGAGCGGCCGGACGCTGCTCAACACCTCACGCAACGAGTGGGAGCTGTTGGCCGCGGCGGCGACGCGCCGCATGAGTGCGCTCTGGGTCACCTCGTCCCGGAGGGCACGCTCGACCCGGCGCATCTCGGTGACGTCCTGGTGCGTCCCGGTGACGTGCACCGGCACGCCGTCGTCCGAGGCCACGACGGCACCCCGCAGCCGAAGGTCGACCCGGTCGTCGGGATCACCGATCCGGACGTCGATCTCGAACTCACCCGGCGTGGCCAGGGTCTTCTCCGCGTAGGAACGCACCCGCTCGCGGTCCTCGTCCGGGACGAGGGCGAGGAAGTCCTCGAGCCGGGGGCCCTCCGGGTCGTCCGACGAACCCGGCACCAGCGGCGTGCCGCCGAGCGAGGTGAACCGACCGGTCGGGATGTCGTAGACCCAGCTGCCGAGCCGGGCGAGGTCCTGGGCCTCGCGGAGGGCCTCGCGGCTGGAGCGCAGCTCGTCGAGCACCCGACGGCGGGCGTCGTAGGAGTGGATGCGGTGCACCACCGCGGTGACCTCGCCGTCGCGCTGCTGCAGGCTCTCCCGCACCGAGATCCAGGTCTCGTTGCCGTCGATGTCGTGGAAGAGGACCTCGACGTCGTCGTCGTCCATCGGACCGGCGTTGATGCGCTGGAGGTGCTCGGTGAACTGCTGCTTGCCGGTCTCGTCGAGCACGTCGAAGGCCGACACCGAGGTGACCTGGTCGTGCGCCACGCCGTACATCCGCGCGAAGGCCGCGTTGGCGTAGAGCGTGCGGCCCTCGAGGTCGAACACCCAGATGCCGTCGGGGGAGTCCTCGATGAGGTCGCGGTAGAGCGACGGGAGGTCCATCACGCCTCGCCGGCGATCAGGTAGCCGTCGTCGGTGGCGACGAGCTGCAGCTGGACCTGGTCCTCCTGGCGGCCGGCTCCTTGGCGCTGGTAGCGGTAGGTGTAGCTGACCGTGAGGGCGGAGGTGTCGGCGTCGAACTGGACCAGCCGCGGGTTGCTCACGGTGGACCAGAACTCCTCGTAGCGCGTGCTCTGACGCTGGAACGCCGGAGTGAGCATCTCGAAGGCCTGCTCCGGCTCGGTGGTCGCCAGGGAGAGGTAGGAGTCGACGAAGTCGCGCAGCTCCTTCTGCGTGGGCTCCGGCGGGGACGACGGCGTCTCGTCCTCGGGCTCCTCGGAGGGCGTGGCACTCGCGGACGGGGACGGCGAGGTGCCGGGAGCGTCGGCGAGCTCGTCCTGCGGGTCGTCCTGGAACGCCAGGGCGACGACAACGAGGACGAGCAGCGCCACCGCGGCCGAGATGACGATGGGCAACCCTGACCGGCGACGGTGCTCCGACCGGCTCGGCGGTG